>CAYUKE010000135.1:0-8555 GCA_964445185.1 uncultured Geminicoccaceae bacterium | reverse complement strand
CGACACGCTCGCCCGCTACTGGTTGCACAACGGCTTTGTCACCGTCGACGGTGAGAAGATGTCGAAGTCTCTTGGCAACTTCATCACCGTTGGTGACTTACTGAGCGAGGTGCGTGGCGAGGTCTTTCGCTTTTGGATGCTTGGCGCGCACTACCGTCAGCCGCTCGACTTTTCGCGGGAGTCGCTCAAGCAGGCGCGCGCTGGGCTCGATCGTCTCTATCGCACGCTCGCCGACCTCGACGAGATCGAGACTCCGCCGAGCGCGCCGCCGCCGCTGGATGTCGTCGAGGGGCTCGCCGACGACCTCAACACGCCGCGAGCGATCGCCGGCCTGCATCTGCTCGCCAACGAAGCCAACCGTGCCGCCCGCGATCGGGATCGCGCACGTCTCAAGCGTCAGTTGCTCGAGGCGGGCCAGATGCTGGGGCTGCTCGGCCAAGAACCACAAGCCTGGCTGCAGGGCGACGGCGCCAATTCCGGGGAGATCGAGCGCCTGATCGCCGAGCGTGAACGGGCGCGCGCTGAGCGCGATTTCAAACGCGCCGATGCCATCCGGGAGCAGCTGAAGGCGAAGGGCATCATCCTTGAGGACGGCCCGGACGGAACGACGTGGCGGCGCGATGCGTGACCGTGCCTTACCGGCGCCAACCATAGCGCGGAACGCGCGCCACGTAGCGGTCGTAGGCCTCGCCAAAGCGCGCGGCCAGATAACGCTCCTCGCGCTTGACGACCCCGTAGTGCAGCACCAAGGCCAGAGGGACGCTGGCAAGCGCGGTCCAGTCGCCTGCCGTGGCGACGGCGATGGCCACCAGCAGGAGCACCAGACCCGCATACATCGGGTTGCGGATGCGGTCGTAGATGCCGTCGACGACGAGCGCGGTCGTCGGATGCCACGGCTCGACGGCCGTTCCGGCACGCCGGAACGATAGCAGCCCCGGAACGGCCAAAAGCACGGCCGCAACGGCGACAGGCACCGCGACCGCCAAACGCGGCCCGTCGGGTATCGCCTCGAGCAGTCCCAGCGGTACGACGGCGTCCGAAGCGATGCCGAGCGCGAGTGCTGCCAAGAAGAGCAGCGGTGGCGGCGCGATCACGCCCGCAGTGCCCGACGACGACGACATGCTCTGCGTCCCTCCTCGAAATCGTGCCCTCTTGGGCAGCACGGGCGGGAGCCGTTGCCCCGCGCGCTGCTTTGCGCTTTACGTGCGGCCCCGTCGACGTCTGCCGGAGCCGATATGGCTGACCGCCTCTATCTTTACGACACCACGCTGAGAGACGGCGCCCAGACGCAAGGTATCGACTTCACCGTCGAGGAGAAGCGCCAGATCGCGTCCATGCTCGACGCGCTCGGCATCGACTACATCGAGGGCGGCTGGCCCGGCGCCAACCCGACCGACGACGCCTTCTTTCAAAGGCCCCCGGAACTGGCCAAGGCCAAGCTCGCAGCCTTCGGCATGACGCGTCGGAGCGGACGGAGCGCCGCCAACGATCCCGGCCTGCAACCGCACTTCCAGGCCGGCGTGCCGGTCATCACGCTGGTCGGCAAGACCTGGGATCGTCACGTCGTCGAAGCCCTCGGCGCCGAGCGCGACGAGAATCTTCGGATGATCGAGGAAAGCCTGGCGACGGCACGCGATCACACCCAAGAGGTGCTGTTCGATGCGGAGCACTTCTTCGACGGCTGGAAGGCCGACCGCGCCTATGCGCTGGCTTGCCTGGAAGCTGCCCTCGAGGGCGGCGCCGATTGGCTCGTCCTCTGCGACACCAACGGCGGCGCGCTGCCGGACGAGGTCGAGACGATCGTAGGCGAGGTCGGCGCCGCGCTGTCGGCCGCGAAGCTCGGCATTCACACCCACAACGACGCCGAGTGCGCCGTCGCCAACACACTCGCCGCGGTTCGCGCCGGTGCCCGCCACATCCAGGGTACGCTCAACGGCCTTGGTGAGCGCTGTGGCAACGCGAACCTGGTAAGCCTGCTGCCCACGCTCGTGCTGAAGGGGGGCTTCGACTGCGGCATCGAACCGGCGCGCCTCGCCACCCTGACCTCGATCGCGCGGCGGTTCGACGAGATCTTGAACCGGACGCCCGCCGCGGGCGCCGCCTACGTCGGACGCAACGCGTTCGCCCACAAAGGCGGCCTGCACGCCTCGGCCGTCGCCCGCGAGCCTAGCCTGTACGAGCACGTCGCGCCGGAGGCGGTGGGCAATCTCCGCGACATCGTGGTCTCCGACCAGGCCGGCCGCGCCAATCTCGTGGCTCGTCTCGAAGCGATCGGCCTGGCACCCGGCCGTGAGGCGGTTGCAGCGCTGCTCGGCGAGGTCAAGGAACGCGAAGGTCAGGGCTATGCGTACGAGGGGGCCGCCGCCAGCTTCGAACTGCTAGCGCGCCGGACGGCCGGCGAGGTTCCCGAGTATTTCTCGTTGCTCAGCTTCCGCGTCATTACCGAACGCCGCTTCAACGCGAAGGGCGTGAAGGTCACCGTGTCGGAAGCAACGGTGAAGGTCGAGGTCCAGGACCAACGTCACTTCCGGGTCGCCGAAGCCGACGGGCCGGTCGATGCGCTCGACCGTGCGCTACGGGCCGCGCTCGTCCCGACCTACCCGGCCTTGGCGACAATGCACCTGGTCGATTACCGCGTCCGCATCTTGAATCCGGACGCCGGCACGTCAGCGGTCACCCGGGTGATGATCGACAGCCGCGATGTTGACGGAACGACGTGGACCACCGTCGGGGTCTCCGCCAACATCCTCGATGCGTCGTTCATGGCGCTCAGCGATGCCGTGGCGTTCAGGCTGTTCAAAGCGGGCACGGCGCCCGCATGAATGGTCGTCGCAGCGGACCAGCTTAGCGTGGCCGGTACCGACCGAACCGCGGGCGCGCCCGCAGCTCCCCAGCCGGAGATCATTCTCACCCGCACCCAGATGGGCGAGAACGTCGGCACGACGGCACGGGCGATGCTCAATTTCGGCCTGACCCGCCTGCGCCTCGCCGCACCGCAGTGCGGCTGGCCCAATGCCAAGGCTGTCAACGCCGCCTCGGGCGCAACCCGTGTGCTGAACGACGTCACGCTCCACGACGATGCGCGCGCGGCCGTCGCGGACCTACATGGTGTGTACGCCACAACGGCGCGACCACGCGACATGAGCAAGGCGGTGCTGACGGGCCAAGCTGCAGCCGCCGAGATCGGTGGTCGGCTCGCCCGCGGCGAGCGGATCGGTGTTCTCTTCGGCCCCGAGCGAACGGGCCTCGAGAACGACGAGATCGCGCTCGCCGATGCGATCGTCGCGATCCCGCTGAACCCGGCGTTCGCGTCGCTGAACCTCGCCCAGGCGGTGCTCCTCGTCGCGTACGAGTTGCACCAGCACCGCGATACTACGCCGCCGCGCAGCGACGGCTATGGCGATCTCGAGCCGGCCAGCAAGGCGGAGATCCAAGCCCTGCTCGAGCACGTCGTCGCTGAGTTGGAGGGAACCAGCTTCTTCCGCAGCGACGACCGGCGCGCAAAGCGGATCCAAGAGTTGGAGCTGCTGTTCCAGCGGTGCGGGCTGTACCGGATCGAGGTGCACACCCTGCGCGGGCTGGTTAAGGGCCTGGCCGAAGCGAAACGGCCCAGGGGCACACGCCAAAGCGTTTGACGCCTGCAAAACCCATGGCTATACGCTCGCGCTTCGTCGACATTCCCAGACAGCGGTTGGCTATGACGAAGCGCGTTCAAGCGAAGACGAAAATCTGTCGCCGCCTCGGCGTCAATCTTTGGGGACGAGCCAAGGATCCGCTCGCCAAGAAGAACTATGCGCCCGGTGTGCACGGCCAAAAGCGAAAAAAGATCTCGGACTATGGTAACCAGCTGCTGGCGAAGCAGCGGCTGAAGAGTTACTACGCCAACATGACCGAGCGGCAATTTCGACGCGCCTATGCTTTGGCGAACCGGCTGCGCGGTGATACGGCGGAAAATCTGGTCGGGCTGCTGGAGCGGCGCCTCGACGTCGTGGTATACCGCATGAACGTCGTGTTGACGATGTTTCAGGCGCGGCAGTTCGTCAGCCATGGGCACGTGCTGGTCAATGGCCAGCGCGTGACAATCCCAAGCTACCTGCTACGCGACGGCGACCTCGTCGAGGTCGCCGAGCGCTCGCGCGACAAGCTTATGGTCGTCGAGGCGCTGCAGAATCGAGAGCGCGACGTTCCCGAATACATCGAAATGGATGAGAAGTCGCTGAAGGCGCGGTTTATCCGCACACCAAAGATGACCGACGTACCGTATCCGGTGCAGATGGAACCCAATCTCGTTATCGAATACTATTCGCGCTGACGCTGGGCTGGTGCGTTAGGCTTCAGCTTCCGTCGGCATCAGCCATCTCGCGTTCGCATGGCGCGACGGCGAAGCGGTTACGCCCTGCTTGCTTGGCGTTTTGCAGGGCATGATCGGCGGCGGCGAAGAGATCGGCGCCGACTGCGGTAGCGCAGTCGTTGCGGTAAGCGAGGCCGACGCTCGCACCATTGTAGATCGTCCCGCCCGCCGTCAGGAACGGCTCGGCAAGGCACGTCACCAAGCGCCGGGCGAGCTGGTCCAGCGCGTCGCGAGCGAGCTTGCCCGACGGCAGAACCACGAACTCGTCACCACCCAATCGGGCGACAAAATCGTCACCACGCACGGCGCGGCGGAGGCGTTCCGCAACCTCGATCAACCAAGCGTCGCCCGCCAGGTGTCCCAGCCGATCGTTGATCGACTTGAACTCGTCGAGATCGATCAGCAGCAGTGCGTTGGCCGGTGCCCGATTGTCGTGGCGAACGAAGGCCGCCCTGTTCGGTAGGCCCGTGAGTGGGTCATGCATGGCGAGGTGTTCGAGCCTGAGCTCGCGGTGCTTGCGCTCGCTGATGTCGGTGGCGGCGACGAGCAGATGTTGCGGCGCGCCGTTTGCCGTGCGTTTGCAGACCTCCAGCCGATAGTGCACCCAGACGGCAGGCTGCTCGCGACCGTCGATCTTGAGGTCTCCGTAGGCACTGAGCGCCAGCCCAGCCTCCATCAACCGATAAGCCGCGCGGAACTGCTGCAGATCGTTGGCGTCGACAGCATCGTCGATGACGTTGAGATGGGTGACGACGGGCGCGCAGATCTCCAGCAACTCGTTGGCCCCTTCGCCGAGCACGATCGACCGGTCATGGAGGTTCAATTCGAAGAGCGCATGCCGTCCCAGGCTCATGGCGTCCCGCAAGCGCCGCGCACGATCGTGCGCCCACATCCCCACCAAGTTCGGCGACCGATCACCGACGACCAGCGACGCGTTGATCGACCGGCTGCGGACACCGGTGGCCAAATGCGCGGCGGCACCGGCCAGCACCGCTACGGCGACGAGCGACGGAGCGACCCATGCAGGCGCCTGCTCCTGCGCCGAAAGACGGCCAACGACGAACGCGCCGATCGCAACGAAGACAATCGGAGCCCCCAGCACGGCTTGCGAGGTGACAAAGCGCGAGACGGACAGCGCGCCGGCGGCGAAAATAGCCTGGAGCCCTGCGGCGGAGCGATCACTTGGCACGCCCTGCACTCCACAACGCAACTCAAAATCAACTAATCAGTAGTCATGAACCGTGACAAACGGATGACACGGCCGCGTCGGTGAATTCCTCGGACGCGCAGACCTAGGCGCAAGCGCCTCCGAGCTGCGCCAATACCGCTACAGCAACGCGCTGTCAGCCTGGATTAAAGCCGCGTGCGCTGAACCAGTTTGCGGATCGCCCGGTCGCAGAGCCGTGGACATGACGCCTGCCGACGGCGCGCTCCATGGCTGGGCGGAGCGGAGCCCAGAGCCCAGAGCCCAGAGCCCAGAGCCCAGAGAAGCCGATATCGCTCGTGGTGACCGCCGGCCGCTCCGACAGGCCTGGGCAACGGACATTGTTGGCACCGGTCGAGCAAAACACCGTCGCCCCGCGCTTGCGGCGCGACGAGTGTCGGACTTTAAGCCGGGGCGGCCCTGCAGGCCGCTCGCTCCTGCGTGTATGGTCCCGGAGCGCGCGAAAGGGCGTGCCTCAGGCGCTCGCCACCCCCTTCTCCTGCATCAGCGTCGACAATTCGCCGCTCTGGTGCATGTCGCGGACGATGTCACAGCCGCCGACGAATTCACCCTTGACGTAGAGCTGTGGGATCGTCGGCCAGTTCGAGAAGCTCTTGATCCCCTCGCGCAGCTCGGCGTCGTCAAGCACGTTGTAGGCTTGGTACTTCACGCCGGTGTTCGAGAGAACCTGCACCACAGCCGCCGAGAAGCCGCACTGCGGAAAAACCGGCGTGCCCTTCATGTAGAGAACAACGTCGTCGCTTTTGACCTGCTCGCTGATACGATCTTGAATCTCGCTCATAGGTGGCCTCCTCGGGGCTCGGATTGCGTCAGACGTTGTCGGGCACGGCGGTTGTCAGCGCCAACGCATGCAGGTCGGTACCCATACGCGGGCCGAACGCGGCATAGACCAATTGGTGCTGCTGAACGCGCGATTTTCCCGCGAACGCTTGCGAGACAACGTGCGCGCGATAGTGGTCGCCATCACCGGCCAGATCCTCGATGGTCACGGCCGCATCCGGCAGGGCGTCGGTGATGATCTGCTCGATCTCTTGCACGGTCATCGGCATGGCTGCTTAAGCTCCTGCAGGCAAAGGCGCCGTTTGCATGTAGGTCGGAAGCCAGCCCGCGTACAGGTCGGCTAGTTCGCTTAGCGCGACACGGTCGTCCGCGCCGATAACGACGTCGGAACCGCCGGTGGTGCCGACGCGCCTGGCAACAACGCCCGCCGCCTGGGCTGCCGCGACGAAAGCTTTGACGGCCGCCGCGTCGACAGCGACGAGATAGCGTGACGGCTCCTCGCCGAACCACCAGCCGGCGCTCGCGACCGCGCCACGCGGGCTCCGCAAGGTGACGCCGATCCCGCTCGCGAGCGCCATCTCCGTCGCGGCCGCAAGCAGCCCGCCGTCGCTCAGGTCGTGGCAGGCCCGGATCTGCCCGGCGCCGATCGCACCGCGGACGAAATCTCCGTTCCGCCGCTCCTGACCGAGGTCGAGCGGCGGTGGCGCGCCGTCTTCGCTGCCGCAAACCTCACGAAGGAAGAGCGAGGCGCCGAGCCAGCCGAAGCATTCGCCGAGCAGCACCAGCTCAAGGCCCGGCACGTCGAAGGCGATGCCGACATAGTGGGACACGTCGTCGATGACCCCGACCGCGCCGATGGCCGGCGTCGGCTGGATCGCCCGGCCTGCCGTCTCGTTGTAGAGTGAGACGTTGCCGGACACGACGGGGAAGGCGAGCGCGCTGCACGCCTCGGCCATCCCGTCGATGCTGCTGGCGATCTGCCCCATGATGATGGGGCGCTCCGGATTGCCGAAGTTGAGGCAGTCGGTGACCGCCAGCGGCCGCGCGCCGGTCGCGGTCAGGTTGCGCCAAGCCTCCGCGACGACGTGCTTGGTGCCGAGCGCGGCGTCCGCGGCGACGTAGCGCGGCGTGCAGTCAACGGTGAGCGCGAGCGCGCGCGGGCTGCCGTGAATGCGGACCACCGCAGCATCGCCGCCGGGCCCGGCCAGCGTGTCGCCCATCACCGTGCTGTCGTATTGCTCGAAGACCCATCGCCGGCTCGCCAGGTGCGGGCCACCGAAAAGGCGGCGCAGCGCCTCGGCGTGACCGACCGGCGGACGGACGAGGTCGGAGGTGACGGGTACCGCAGGCGGGCTGGGTGCCATCGGCCGCTCGTAGACGGGTGCGGCGCCGGCGACCGGCGCGATCGGCACGTCGGCGACGGTGGCACCGTCGAAGCGAACGATCATCCGCCCGCTGTCGGTGACCTCGCCGATCACCGCGACGTCCAGGTCCCACTTGCGAAAGGTCGCGGCAGCCGTCTCCTCACCGCCCTTGCGCAAGACGAGAAGCATCCGCTCCTGGCTCTCGCTGAGCAGGATCTCGTAAGGCGTCATGCCCGGCTCGCGCGTCGGCACCCGATCGAGGTCCAGCGCGATGCCGGTGCCGCCGCGCGATGCCATCTCGAAGGAAGACGAGGTCAAGCCCGCCGCGCCCATATCCTGGATCGCGACAATGGCGTCCTCCGCCATGAGCTCGAGGCACGCCTCGAGCAGAAGCTTCTCCTTGAACGGGTCGCCCACCTGCACGGTTGGCCGCTTCTCGTCGCCGTCGTCGGAGAATTCCGCCGACGCCATCGTCGCCCCGTGGATGCCGTCGCGCCCCGTCTTAGCGCCGACATAGACCACCGGGTTACCGAGCCCGGCCGCCGCGGCGTCGAACACGGCGTCGGCGCGCGCGATGCCGACGCACATCGCGTTGACCAGGATGTTGCCGTCGTAGCTGCGGTGAAAGTTGACCTCGCCACCCACCGTCGGCACGCCGACGCAGTTGCCATAGCCGCCGATCCCGGCGACGACGCCCGCGAGCAGATGGCGCGTCCGCGGGTGGTCCGGACTGCCGAAGCGAAGCGCGTTGAGCAGGGCGACGGGCCGCGCGCCCATCGTGAAGACATCGCGCAGGATGCCGCCGACGCCTGTAGCCGCGCCCTGGTAGGGCTCG
>CAYUKE010000134.1:0-8701 GCA_964445185.1 uncultured Geminicoccaceae bacterium | reverse complement strand
GCCGGCGGCGCCGGATTACTCGACCGTGACCTCGTAGGCGCGGCCGTCGACGGTGATCTTGAATTGGCGTTGCATCAGCGGCCGTCCTTCCCGGAGCTTCGTGTGGACGAGAGGGGAGCATGGCTGGCGGCGCGCCAATCGGTGCGCACGCGCCGGCCGACGATGTGTGCGGTGTGCGCGCTGCTGATCCAGCCGGGCACCCCGTGCGCCGGCGCCCGCACACGGACGAGCCGTGCGCGATCACCGGTGATGACACCCACCGCCGCGACGATCGCTGCGACGTGCGCGGCTGGCACGCCCTCGTCGACCACCGGCGACGGGCTTGCTGCGGGCTGGGCGGCTGTCGCTGGTGCGGCCCGCGGCGCGATCAGGCGGCCGAGCAATGCCGAGAGCAGCCAGAGCAGGGCGAGAACGACCATGACCAGGCCGAAGCCCTGGAAGATGAAGACGAGCTGGTCGATCAAGGCGGGTCTCCGCGGACGGCTGCGTCAGAGAGGGATATTGCCGTGTTTTTTGGGCGGCCGCGCCTCGCGTTTGGAGAGAAGCGAGCGCAGCGTCAAGGACAGACACGCCTTCGTCCGGCGAGGCTCGATGACGTCGTGGAGGAAGGTAAGCCCAGCCGACATGTAAGGTGACGCGAAGTGCTCGCGGTATTCCTGCACCAGTTCGGCACGCCGCTCCGCCTTGTTCTCGGCGCTTTCGAGCTCGCTCCGGTAGAGGATGTTGACGGCACCCTCGGCGCCCATGACGGCGATCTCGGCCGTCGGCCAGCCGACGACAAGGTCCGCACCCACGTCGCGCGAGCACATGGCGATGAACGCGCCGCCATAGGCCTTGCGCATGATCACGGTGAGCTTGGGCACGACCGTAGCGCCGTAGGCGAACAGCATCTTCGCCCCGTGGCGGATGATGCCGCCTTTTTCTTGGTTGATGCCCGGCAGGAAGCCCGGAACGTCAACCAGGTTGATGATCGGGATGTTGAAGACGTTGCAGAAGCGGATGAAGCGCGAGCCCTTGTCCGACGCGTCGATGTCTAGGGTCCCGGCCTTGACCATGGGCTGGTTGCCGACGAACCCAACGACGACACCGTCGAGCCGGCCGAAGCCGACCACCAGGTTGGCTGCGAACTCAGCCTGGATCTCGAGGAACCGGCCATCGTCCGCGAGCCTGCGGATAACATCCTTGACATCAAACGGCGTCTTGCTGTCCGCCGGCACGATGTCCTCGAGCCCGATGTCGTCGGCGAGCGTGACCTCGTCCTCAAGCTGATGCGGCGGGTCGATCATGTTGTTCGATGGCAGGTACGACAGGAGATCGCGCACGATCGCAATCGCGTGCCGGTCGTCCTCGGCGATGAAGTGGATGTTGCCGGAAACCCGCGCGTGCGCCTCGGCCGAGCCGATCTCCTCCATCGTGGTGACCTGGCCGGTCGCGGCGCGGATCACCTCCGGGCCGCAGATGAACATGTGTGCGGAACCGCGGGTCATGATCAGGAAGTCGCACAGCGCCGGCGAGTAGGCGGCACCGCCGGCGCAAGGACCGGCGATCACCGCGATCTGCGGAACAACGCCGGACAGCAGGATGTTGCGGTTGAACACCTGTCCATAGCCGGAGAGGCTCTCGACGCCGTCTTGGATGCGCGCGCCACCCGAGTCGTTGAAGCCGACGATCGGCATCCCGGCGCGGCCGGCGTGATCCATCAGCGTGCAGATCTTCTGGGCGTGCACCTTGCCCAGCGAGCCGCCGGCGACCATGAAATCCTGGCTGAACGAGGCGACCGGCCGTCCTTCGACATAGCCCACGCCGGTGATGACACCGTCGGTCGGCAGCGACTTGTCCGCCATGCCGAACGCGCGGGTTTGGTGCTGCGCGTGCAGGCCGAATTCCTGGAAAGTGTGGGCAGCGAACAGCTCGTCGAGCCGATCGCGGGCGGTCAACACGCCACTTGCCCGTCGCTTGGCCGCCCGCTCGACGCCACCAGCCTCCTCGGCGGCGCGGCGGCGCTCCGCGAGCTCCTCGAGCAGCCTCGGGTCGATGGGCATCGTGTGCTCCCTTCCTTCTTCATTGCGCGCGACGTTCGGCTCGCGCCGGACCTGGTCCACGTGCGTTGTCGGCGCTTGGCCAGCCAGATCAAGTATTCGAAAGGTCGGGGATGTTCGATCGTCGAACGATGTGCGCGGCGGTGCTCGTCATCTCCGCGAGCAGGCGGCTGCGCTCGGTCTGTTGCCAAGCCTGATACCAAGCAGGCAGCTCGGCAGCGGGCATGGGACGGCCGATCCGAAAGCCCTGCAACGCGTTGTAGCCGAGCCGCCGGGCCCAAGCGACCTGGGCTGCGGTCTCGACGCCTTCGGCGACGCTCGTGCCGGAAAGCTCACCGGCGACCTTGGCCGCGAGCGCGCTGATGGTCCGGTCGCGGGCGCTGACGGCGATGCTGCGGATGAAGGCTCGGTCGACCTTGAGGATGTCGAAATTGATCTCCCGCAGACGTAGCAAGGAGGCTTGGCCGACGCCGAAATCGTCGATCGCAAGCCGCATGCCCTGATGGCGCACCTCCTGGATGAAGGAGTGGAGCTTCTGCGGCTGCTCGTCGAACGCCACCTCGGTAAGCTCGACGCACAAGGCCGCCCCCGCACTCTTCAGCCGCGCGTGCAGCGGCGCGAGCAGATCGAAGGCGTCGTTGCGACCGATCAAGCGCGCGTCGACGTTGAGAGCGAGCTCGCCGACGAGCGGCAGAAGATGATCCGCATCGGCCAGCGCGCGCTCGATCTGCACTTCGAGCAGCCGTAGAGTCCGTTCGGCGGAACTCGTCAGCAGGCCGAGGAACGCCCCCGGCGCGAGCACCCCACGCTCGGGATGGAGCCACCGGATCAGGGCCTCGAAGCACCGGGGCTCCAGCGTCTCGGCGTCGACGATCGGCTGGTAGTAGAGGCTCAACTCCTCGCCGTGGATCGCGCGCTTCAGATCTGTCCGCAGCCGGGCCCGGTCGCTCGAGCGCTGCGCGATTTCCGGCGCGTAGGCGCACCAGGTACGGCCGCGTCGCGCCTTCGCCTCGTAGAGCGCCTGATCGGCGCAGCTCAGCAGCGTGCCGGCGGCGGTCGCGTCGTCGGGCACCCGGGCGATGCCGATGGACGCGCCAAGGCCGAGGCCGATCGGCGCCGGCAGCGGCAGGCCCGCCTCTGTCAGCAGCCGTTCGGCGATCTCGAACACCGCGCGGTCGCCGTTGGGAAGGCTGACCAGGCAGGCGAACTCGTCGCCGCCCCAGCGGGCGAGGAGGTCGTCGCGGCGCACGGCCCGGGCGAAGCGGCGGGCGATCTCGACGAGAGCCGTGTCGCCGGCCTCGTGGCCATGGCCGTCGTTGACCAGCTTGAACCCGTCCAGGTCAATGAACAGGAGCGCCAGGCGCTGCTCCTCGCGGTGCGCGCGAAGGAGCGCGAGCTCCATCTCCTCGGTGAACGCGCCACGGTTGAGGAGACCGGTCAGCGCGTCGGTGCGCGCGGCCTTGCGGAAGCCACGGTGGAGCTGCCGTTGCGGCTGCACATCCCGCAGCACGACCAGGAAATTGGCGTGGCCGCCGCGGTCGATCCGGCCGATCCGCAGCTGGTAGCGCCGCCCGCGCCAGCCGCGCCGGCCGAAGACCACGGTCGTCGTCAGTGGCGGGGTGTCGGCCCGGGTGAAATGCTCGTTGACGCGCGCCCGCTCGTTCTCCGGCGACGGCGCGTGGATGAAGCGGGTGATCGATCGCCCGTAGAGATCGGCCGCGGGCGATCGCGTCGCGCGACAGAAATCGTCGTTGAAGCTCAGCACCTGACCCGCGGCGTCGGTCACTGCAGCGGGGTCCGGAAGGCAGGAGAGCAGATGGGGCAGGGAAACGTCACGCATGATCTGAGTCTATCCCAACTCAACCCAGCGTGGCAGAGCCCGTTTCGGAGGGGCACCATGGCTACCAACGATGGGAGCCTGCCCGACCGGTCGCCAAGCCTGATCGTCGCCGCTGGTGGGTCGGCCCGGCCGCCGGAACCGATCAGCACGCCGGTGGCAGCGGCAGCCGAGATGGACCGCGACGTCGCCTGGGTTGTCGTCACCCATCTGCGTCCCGATTGCGACAGCAACGACGCATTGCACGTCTCCGCCCATCGCGACGTCTTCGACCGACGACGCCGTCGCCGAGTTGGGCATTCCCGCGCGGCGCTTAGCGAGGTCAGAGCGGAGCATCGAAGCGTCACCCTCGGCTGTCGGCTCACCGCAAACGCGCCGGCCTGGTCCAAGGCCCCACGACCCGAGCTGAGGCCCGTTTAGCGCCGCCTGGGAAACAGTGTGTCCGCGCGGCGCCGGATTGGATCGCAGATTGCGCCCCGCCATTTGTGTGGGCGGAAGGAGACTGCGTCATGTCCGAAATCAGCGGAATACATCACGTCACGGCGATCAGTGGTCCGGCGTCCGCCAACGTCGTCTTTTGGCGCGACATGCTCGGCTTGCGGTTCGTCAAGAGGACCGTCAACTTCGACGACCCGACCACCTATCACCTCTACTACGGCGACGAGCTGGGTCGACCGGGAACCGCGATGACGTTCTTTCCGTGGGAAGGCCTCCCCACCGGCAGCCGCGGCACCGGCGAGGTCGCGCGAACGCAGTTCGCGGTGCCGGCGGGAAGCCTCGGCTGGTGGGCCCGGCACCTCGACCTGCGCGGCGTCGCGGGCCAAACGGTCGAGCGTTTCGGCGCGCCGGCGCTGCACCTGCGCGCGCCCGACGGGCTCGATTTCGCGCTGGTCGAGGCGGCCGACGACGAGCGGAGCGGCTGGATAGCCCCGGGCTTCGAGGACGAGGTTGCCGTGAAGGGTTTCCGAGCTGTCACGCTGGCGCTCGCCGATCCGGCGGCGACGGCCGAGCTGCTGACGGGACTCCTCGGTTACAAGGAGGTCGGCAGCGACGGGGCGACGCGACGACTGACGACGGGGTCGCGCGAGGGCGCGCGCTTCGTCGACCTTGAGGCCTCGGGCGAGCCGCTGGCGCGTGCGGGCGTCGGCAGCGTCCACCATGTGGCCTTCAGCGTTGCCGATCGTGAGGCTCAGAACGTCGTCCGACGGCGATTGGCGGAAGCGGGTTTCGCGGTGACACCGTCGATCGACCGCGACTATTTCCACGCAATCTATTTCCGGAGCCCCGGCGGCGTGCTTTTCGAGGTGGCCACCGATGAACCGGGCTTCACCGTCGATGAGCCCGCAGCGGAACTCGGCACCGCGCTCAAGTTACCAAAGCAGCATGCGCATCGGCGCGCGGAGCTCGAGCGCGCGCTCCCGGAACTGCCATGAGGGCCGGTCATCTCGCCGGCTACGACTATGTGTGGGAGGAGGGAGCGCCCGGCGCGCCGGCGCTCGTCCTCCTGCACGGCACCGGCGACGACGCGCGGCACTTTGCCGGTCTCGGTCGTCGGATCGCTGCCGAGGCGACGTTGTTAGCGGTTCAAGGCAATGTCGACGAGGACGGGATGTCCCGCTTCTTTCGGCGACGAGCCATGGGCGTCTATGACATGGAGGACCTGGCGGAGCGGACGGCCGCGTTCGCGCGTTTCCTTGACGCGATCTTCGCGGAACTCGGTCTTGACCGCGCCGCTGTCGTCGGGGTGGGCTACTCCAACGGCGCCAATCTGTTGGCGAACCTGCTCTTCGTTGCGCCAGCGTCGTTGCCGCGGCTAGTCCTCATGCACCCGTTGATCCCGTTCACGCCGCCACCGACGGCGTTGGCGGGGACGGAGGTGCTGGTGACTGCCGGGCTGCGCGACCCGATAGCCCCTTGGTCGCGCACCGAGGGTTTGATCGATGCGCTTCGCCGGCGCGGTGCCGAGGTTACATTGACCGCGCACGAGGGCGGGCACGAGCTGGCGCTCGCCGAGATCGAGGCCGCTCAGTCCTTTGTCGGCAAGCCGGCGTAAGCCCGTTCGCCCCAGACCTGACGCACGCGGGCATCGCGCCCGCAGCGCCAGCGGTAGAGGCGGTATCGGTTCGGATTGTTGAGATAGTAGTCCTGATGGTAAGCCTCGGCGGGATAGAAGGCGCCCGCTGGCTCGATGGCCGTCGCGACGTCGCGGCCGAGCGACGTCTCCGCCTCGATCTTGCTGGCCTCGGCGAGTTCCTGCTGGGTGGCGTCGTGAACGTAGACGGCCGTGGTGTAGGAGAAGCCCCGGTCGCAGAACTGTCCGCCGGCGTCGGTTGGATCGACCGAGTGCCAGAACACCTCCAGCAGTTGCTCGTAGGTGACGCGTGCCGGGTCGTAGGTGATCTCCACCGCCTCACGGTGACCCGTGCCGCCAGCGACAACCTGGCGGTAGCTCGGATCGACCAACGCGCCGCCGGTGAAGCCGGACACGGTGGCGAGGACGCCGTCGACCTTGTCGAAGTCGCGCTCGACACACCAAAAGCACCCGCCGGCGAAGGTGGCCCGGGCCGTGTCTTGAGCCGAGGTCGCCGGCGCTAGCGCCAACGACAAAAAGGCTCCGACGATGAACATGCGCATGGCGACCCTTCCTCATGCCCGTAACCGATAGTGGTGACGCCCAGCCCGCCATGGAAGGGGGCCAGCGGGCAACTCGGCCGCCGTACGTCGCGCGGATGCATCCTGAGGCGGCGCGTGGCGAACTGCTGCGGTGGCCGACGGGGCGAAGCACTCGCGGCGGCCAGCCTTCACGCTCGCCCTTTTCCTGTTAATCCGCAAAGTCAAGATGGACATTGGCCGCGGCTGCAAGATCGGCGACCCGTGGCCGCAGTCTTTAGAAGGATTGCGATATATCAGGCGGGCGATCTATTCGTCGCTGGCGGGAGGCCGGCGAGCTAGACAGAAGGCGGATGACCAACCGGCCTTGCCCCCACACGCTGCGGCTGCCGACGGTACGGATCGGCTGCATGGATGGAGGACAACTCTTGCAGACGGAACCGCAAGCCATCGAGCAAGGCGAACGTTCTACGGGCCTGCCGCAGACCGACGAGGACGGCCTCTACGAGATTCGTCTCGAATCGCTCGGCGGGTTCGGTGCGCATCTGGCCGGGAAGATGCTCGCCGAAGCGGCAGTCCTGCGGATGGGGCTGAACGGCGCTCACTTCTCGTCCTATGGTTCGGAAAAGAAGGGCTCGCCGATTAAGTCCTTCGTGCGCTTGGCTGCCGCGAGCGGCAGGGTTCGAACGTCCGCGCCGGTCGAGCGACCCTTCGTCGTCGCCGTCTTCCTCGATAACCTGCTCAACGATCCGGCTATCCTGAGCGGCCTGCGCTCGGGCGGGATTGTGATCGTCAACACTGCCAAGACGCCGGCGGAGGTCCGCGAGGCGCTTGACTTCCACCACGACACGCTCGCCTGTCTCGATGCGACCACCATCGCGCTCGAGGAAAAGACGCGGGTCAACACTGCGATGCAGGGCGCGCTTGCCGCCATGATCCCGTTCTTGGACGTCGCCGCCGTCCGCGAGGTGCTGGCCACCACGTTCGAGCGCAAGCACGCCAGCATCATCGATTCGAACCTACGCACTTTCGACCGCGGCGCCCGCGAGGTGCAGGCTGACCGCCGCGACCCGGCACCGGAAGGGCGCGGTGTCATCAGCGTCGAGCCCAAATGGGGCTATCTCAACGGACCGATCGGCGGCGTCGTGGCTGACCCGGCGAACACCATTGTGAAGAACCTGGCGGGCTCGCGCACGGGCCGCATTCCAGTGTTTCACGAGGACAAGTGCATTCACTGTGGGCTGTGCGATATCGCCTGTCCCGACAACACGTTGGCGTGGGACATCGTGCATCTCGAGGATGAGACGTGGCACACACGCATGCGTGGCATCGACTATCAGTACTGCAAGGGTTGCGGGGCCTGCGTCGACACTTGTCCGACCGGGGCGCTGACGAGCGAGCGGGAGACCCCGGGCTTCGCCGACGCCCACACTGTTCCACTCGACTGGTCCCCGCGGGTCGTGGACGGGTCACGGCGACACGAGCCGAGCTAGGCCGGTAGGCGCCTCAATGGACTTTCGGCCAACTAAACCGCGATAGGGGGGTACACCGTGGCCGTTGCTCATCCGACTCTGGTTCGAGACGCCGTAAGCGTGGGCCTCGAGCAGAAGACAGCGTTCCTCGGCGGCAATGAATGTGCGGCTCAGGCGGCTAAGGACATCAATTTCCACGTGATGGGCTACTTCCCGATCACGCCCTCCACGGAGATTGCGCAGGTCCTCGACGAGAAGTTCGCGGAGGGCGAGCACACCATCCGCATGATCCCGGCCGACGGCGAGCACGGCGCTGCCGGGATCTGCTACGGCGCCAGCATCGGCGGTGGGCGGGTGCTGAATGCGACCAGCGCCAACGGCCTGTTGTATGCGATCGAGCAGCTCCCCGTTCAGTCCGGCACCCGCTCGCCCATGGTGTTGAACCTCGTCACGCGGGCAGTAAGCGGACCGCTCGACATCCTGTGCGACCACTCCGACCTCTACTATACGTTGAACACCGGCTGGATCATCCTCACCGCGCGCGATCCGCAGGCCGTCTATGACATGAACCTGATGGCCGTTCGTATCGGCGAGCATCTCGATGTGCGGCTGCCGGTGATCGTCGCCTCGGACGGCTTCTTCACCAGCCACCAGAAGCGCCGAGTCCAGATCTTCACCGATTCCGAGGCGCTTCGCGCCGAGTTCCTGACCCGGCCCGCGCCGCCTTCCCACGCGCTCGCCCC
>CAYUKE010000133.1:0-8765 GCA_964445185.1 uncultured Geminicoccaceae bacterium | reverse complement strand
GTCATCTTGATCCGGTCGTGTGGGCCGGAGGAGGCGCCGGCCCAACCGGAACCGTAGGCAACGTTTGAGCCAGGATGGCCGATGTTCTCGGTGCTGTTGTCGAACTGCGCCAAGAAATCAGGGTCGGTGGCCTGAGGATAGTCTGCGGAGAACCAAGGATTCGAGCCGTTGTCCGACAAGAACACGATGAGCGTATTATCGATTTCGCCGATATCGGTTAGGAAATCGATCATGCGGCCGAAATGATAGTCCATGTTGCTCACCATGCCGGCATAGACCTCCATGGCTCTGGCCTCGGCCGCCTGTTCCTCGGCGGTCAACTCGTCCCATGGCCGCACGATTGGCGCCATGGGTGCCAATTGTGCCTCCTCGGGCAGAACGCCGATCGCGCGGGCGCTCTCCCAGCGAGCCTGTTCCAGGACCTCGTAGCCCGCGTCGTATCTGCCCGCGTACATGGAGAGCCATGGTTCCGGGGCGTGCACGGGATCATGCGGGGCAGTGAACGCGAGGTAGGCGAAGAAGGGACGGGCGTCGTCGCGACCTTCCCGGATCAGGTCCATCAGATGATCCGTGTAGGAGCGGCTGGAGTAGAACTCTGGCGGCAACTCCTCGATGAACTCGCCATTCATCGCGTACTCGGCCGGGTCGTCGCGCGGCAGGATACCAAGTCTGTCCGACCAGTGGCTGGCGCCGCCGACTAGCTTAGTGAGGGTTTCGTAGAACGCGCGGTCGTGCGGGAGTGAACCTTTCGTATGCCCAAGATGCCATTTGCCAGCCATGTAGGTGCGATAGCCTGCATCGCGCAGCACCTCCGCCATGGAGGCGACGCGGTCGTTCAGGTGCCCCTCATAGCCCGGCTGACCTTCCTGGTTTGGGGCGAGGATCTCAGCCATCTGCCCCAAGCCGGCGACATGGTTGTCGTTGCCCGACATCAGCATTGAACGCGTCGGCGAGCACGACACGGACGCGTGGAAGTCGGTGAAGAGGGTACCCTGGGCGGCGAGCGCATCCAGGGTCGGCGTCGCGATCTCGCCGCCATAGGAGGCGATATCGGAAAAGCCGAGATCGTCGGCCATCACGAGCAGGATGTTGGGCGGGTCTTGGGCGAGAGCGATCCCCGCCGCTCCCGTCGACATCGCCGCCACCGAGATCATCCGGGCAGTCCATTGGAATGCGCCCAACTTCGCTCTCCCCCCAAACGAAAGAGCGCACAAGCATGCGCTCTCAATACAAAATTGTACGTACCATGCAGAGTTGCACGCCGCAACCGTATCGGTAACGTGGCTGGCGGGGGGCGCATATGACTAAACCGGAGTTGGAGACCCGCTATACCCGCGAGGCTTGGTTGAGCACCGCGATGGAGGTGTTGTCGCGCGAAGGCCAAGCCAAGCTTAGAACCGAACGGCTAGCGGCGGATCTCGGTGTCACGCGGGGCAGTTTCTATCACCACTTCAAGAGCCGCGCGGACTTCGTGGACGCCCTCCTCGACTATTGGGCCAGGACATTCACCATCGAGGTCAACCGCCAGATCGCGGAGGTCGTGGGAGCGCCGGAAGCACGGCTTCTGGCCCTCATGCGCCTAATTCGGGACCGGCGCCTGGATCGGTTCGACATCGCCTTCCGAAGTTGGGCCGCACAGGACATTGCCGTCGCGGCAAAGGTGCGGGAGGTCGATCTGGAACGCTATGGCTTTATGCGATCGTTGCTCGGCGAAATGGGGTTCAAAGGCGACGATCTGGAAGAACGTGTTCGGCTCTTCCTCGTCTACGAAAGCGCCCAACACACGCTCCACTTCCCCAACGTGTCGCGGCAGATCCCCGATAGCGTGGAGCGTCGCTTCGAAATCTACACGGGGCGACGAGCACCATCTTCGTAGCCCCAGGAGTCCTGACGCACTCGGGACCGTTGTGGGCCGGCTTCGCCTCTACAGCGCCGAGACGTTGTGTCGCCTGTCTGGAGATGAACGGTCGGCCCCGCTCTTGACGGCTTCGTCGGCTTCAGGCCGACCTCGCCCACGCCCCGGAGCCCACCGTGCGCCTGTTCCGGGTGCATCTACAACCTCACCGCGCCAGACCCAGCAGCGTTTGCGGCCTCGCCACCGGACGTCAAGTGATGCGCAGCCCTCGGCCTCCCCGCCGCCTAAAGCCTGGGCGACGGCCACGCGTACCCGGCCCTTCTTTGCGGCTCACTACGCGCGCGACCGATGAGCGTCGTGTCCTCCCACCCAAGGCTATCTAGGTTTTTCGTCCTTTATTTCCACAATGCCCCAGCACAGATTTGGAGATGATTGATGGAAATCACCCCACCTGCTGGTCCTTCCGCGGCGGTTGTCGCGCGCAACCGGGCCAATGCGAAGAAGAGCACGGGTCCCAAGACCGCAGCGGGCAAGGCGCGGTCTTCTAGGAACGCGATCACGCACGGGCTGTGTGCGCGCGAGCCCGTCGACGACGCGAGGCGATGGACCGAGACCTGCGCAGCGCCGCGTTGGCCGACGTGTTCGCGCCGGCCAACGACTTCGAGCAGGCGCTGGTCGAGCGCATGGCCGCCGCCTTCCAGCGGCTGGAGAAGGCCGATCAGCTCGAGGATCAGGCGTTCGCCAGCACCTTGACGATCCGGCCGCAGAGCGACGGCAGCAAGCTGGTCAACAACACCCGCTGCCGGCAGAGCTTCGACGTCCTCAACCGCTACCGCGCCACCGCCGCCGGCGAGCTGTTCAACACCGTCCGCCTGCTCGAAGCGCTCCGCCAGGCGCGGCGAGCCGCCGAGACACCCCCATTACGAAACGAACCCAAACGGCCGGGCGCGTGAGCGGGTCGGCGTCGAGCCGGCCCTCGTCGAACCGGCTTGCCGCTTCCACGGCCGGCCATCGCCAGGTGGCGCGCGACCACCGACGTCGACCGACGGCCGCGGCGGCATCAGAAGTCGAAATCGTCGACCCAGGCCTTGGCGAAGGACATCGCCCCGTCGTCGTAGATGCTCGCATAGGTGGCAGGACCACCCGCAGAGCCGGACTGATCATCCGCCGCGGTCGCCTCCATCCGCCCGTAGCTGGCGGCCTTGTCCGTGAGCAGAAAGCTGAGCTCGATCATCGCGTCCGCGTCGTCCTGCATCTGCTCGACGACGGCTTGGATGTCCTGGCTGAGCGCATCGTTCGCCAGATCGCGCGTCTCTTTGCGGGCCTCGGCCGCCTCCCGCTGCATCTCGGCAAGCGCGCGAAGCGTATCGGACGCTTCCTCGCTGGCCTGTGTCAACGCCGCCTCCAGCTGCGCCATCGCCGCGGCGAAGTTGTCGTTGAGCATCCTCATCCCTCCTGGTTCCGGGCGCGTCCCGAGCGGCGCGCCGACACCCGGAGCGTGGCCGCGTGCTGCCGCCGTGACGTGTGCGGGAGCGCACCGGGCGCTCGGGCTCAGAAGGGAAAGAGCAGCGGCACCAGGACCAGCGCCAGCGCGAGCGCCAGGAGCTGCAACGGGACGGCGACCTTGACGAAATCCATGTAGCGGTACCGGCGGGGGCCGAGGACGAGGGTGTTCACCGGCGAGGCGACCGGGGTCGAGAACGCGGTCGACGCCGCGATCGC
This sequence comes from uncultured Geminicoccaceae bacterium, assembly GCA_964445185.1. GTDB lineage: Bacteria > Pseudomonadota > Alphaproteobacteria > Geminicoccales > Geminicoccaceae > JAAAPF01. Next base: position 5,188 of record CAYUKE010000133.1, on the reverse strand, counting down.
CACGCCCATCAGCAAGGGCTCGGGCGCCACCCCCACCTGCTGGCCGGCGGCGAGCGCCACCGGCGCTACCAGGACGGTCGTCGCCGTGTTGGAGATGACCTGGCTCAGCAGCGAGGTGAGGACGAAGAGAGCGGCGAGGAGCGCCATCGGCCCGAGGTCGCCGGTGGCGTCGACCAGGGCCTGGACGCCGAGGTCGAGGGCACCGGAGCCGTCGAGCGCGGTCGCCATCGGCAGCATGAAGGCGATCAGCACCACGCTCTGCCAGTTGATGCTGCGGTAGGCGGCGTTCATGTCGAGACAGCCGCCGACGACCATCGCCAGCGCCGCCAACAACACGGCGATGACGCTGGGCACGATGTTGAAGGCGAGCAGCGCCATCATCAGCGCGGTGACGGCGAGCGCTGTGGGCGCCCGGCTGCGCGCCGGCGCCGCCTCGTCCGCCTCGCTCGGCAGGCGCAGCACGAACAGGTTCGGCCGGTCGCGGTCAAGCCGGCGGATCGCGTTCCAGGTGCCGGACATCAACAGCACGTCGCCACCCTGGAGGCGAAGCGCCGCCGGTGCGCTGCGCACCCGCTCGCCGCGACGGCGGACGGCGTGGACGAAGAGCCCGTACGCGCCGCGGAAGTCGGCCTCGACCAGCGTCCGCCCGACGGCCCGCGATTGCGGCGACACCAGCACCTCGACGACGCCCAGGTCCGCGTCCGCCGCCTGGGTGAGGTCGGGCGTGAGAGGCAGCGCCGACAGGGCTTCGTCCCGCCGGAACCGCTCCAGCGCGGCGGCCTCGCCGGTGGCCAGCAGCAGGTCGCCCGGCGCCGGGCGCATGTCGGGCCAAGCGGTACGGAAGCGGCCACCGGTGCGGATCGCCGCCACGGTCACCCCGTGCCGCCGGAAGATGTCGGCCTCGCGGAGCGAGCGGCCTGCCAGTGGGCTCGCGCTGTCGACCGCGAACGGCAGGACCTCGCCGGTCATCTCGTGGGCGGCCACCAGCTCCGGGATGGTCGGCCGCAGCGAGCGCTCCTCGCCCTCGGGCTGCGGTCGAACGAGACGCCCGCCGACCAGCGCCATCCAGGCGATGCCGACGACGAGGACGGCGAGCCCGATCGGCGTGAAGTCGAAGAACTCGAACGGCTCCAGCCCTGCCCGGCTCAGCTCGCCCGTCACGACCAGGTTGGGCGGGGTGCCAATGAGCGTGAGCATGCCGCCAATCATGGCACCGACGGCAAGCGGCATCAGCAGCCGCTCACGTGGCACGCCGGTGCTGGCGGCGAGCCCGAGGGCGATCGGGATGAAGACGGCGACGGCACCGGTGGAGCTCATGAAGGCCGAGAGGAAGGCGACGGCGAGCATCATCAGCGCGATCAAGCGGCTCTCGCCGGAGCCGGCATAGCGGACCAGCAGGCGACCGACAGCATGGGCGACGCCGGTACGATAGAGCGCCTCGCCGACGACGAAGAGCGCAGCGATCAGGACCACGACGCTGTCGCCAAGGCCGGCGACGGCTTGATCGGCGCTGATCTGGCCGCCGAGGAACAGCGCCAGGGTCGCGAGCAGGGCGACGACGTCGAGCCGCACCCGATCAGAAACGAACAGCCCGATCGTGGCGAGCAGCACGCAGAGGACGTAGACGGCGTCGGCGCTCACAGGGCCTTCCGGTGCGGGTAGCGCGCGGCTTCGGGCCGCCGACGCCGGAAGCGTCCAGGCCGCGCATCCGCCGCGCACTGCAACGTTGCACTCAAGCGCCGGGCGAGCAAGCCCAGGTGCGTCTGCGCGGCCGGCGCGCGCTCACGGGCCCGCGCCGAGACGGGCCATCCGTGCCCGGACGTCCGCCGGCAGGGCCTCGTTCCACGTCGGCTCGTCGCCGGGCTCCGGCAGGACGGTGCCGACCTCGACCATCGCCGCCGCGGGCAGCTCGAGGAGATAGACCCACACCGCGAACGCATCGACGCCCGCCGCCTGGCCGACATCGGCCACCAGGCGCCGCAGCAGCGCCTTGCGGTCGACAGCGCTGCGGCCGGCGCGGATGCGGCCGTAGATGAAGACGTGGTCATGGCGGAGCGGGCGGCCGCCGATGAAGTGGTCGCCTTCGGCTACGTCCTGGAAGATCACCTGGGCGAAGTGCGGCGGCGCGCCGGTGATCTCGGCGTGTGCGGCGGTGATCGCCCCGGCGATGGCCCGCTTCTGCGCCCCATCGAGAAGCCCGTGGGCGGCGGTGCAAGTGTTGGTTGGCATGATCCACCTCGAACGCGGCGGACGAGCGCATCCTGCCGGTCGCGACGCGCGCTGTCCTCGCCGTTGCCGATGCTAGGCGCGGTGACCGAGCTCGCTTCAGCCACACGCCTCCGGCGCCTGGAGCAGCCCGTGGCCAAAGATCTCGTCACGGCCGGCGCTGCCGAGATCATAGGCCCAGCTCTGCAAAGTCCGGCGGACGTCGTCGGCGCCGAGGTCCGGATCGGCGGCGCGCAGCGCGGCCGCGCCGGCGGTGACGAACGGCACGGCAAAGGACGTGCCCGTCTTCGGCCGGACGCCGCGCACCGACGCGGCGGTCGGGACCTCGACGCCGGGCGCCGTCATCTCGATGTGGGTCCCGCGCTGGGCTCGCCGGTAAGGCTGCAGGAGCCCGTCGACGGCGGTGACGGCCACCACCTCCTCGTACGCCGCGGGAAAGGCCGGCGGGGCCGCCGGTCCGCCATTGCCCGCCGCCGCCACGAGCACGACGTCGCGGCGCTCAGCCTCGCGCACGGTCCGCTCCAGCAAGCGGTTCGGTGGGCCGGCGAGACTGAGGTTGATGACGGTGACGCCGCGTCCCACCAGCTGGTCGATCGCGAGCGCGATCTCGTACGCGTCCGTGACGTCGTTGCCACCGCCCGACGAGAAGGGATCGACCGCGACCAGCCGCGCCGCGGGCACTAGGCCCGGAACGCGGCTCCCGGGCGCACCGACCAATAGCGCCGCGACGGCCGTGCCGTGCTGCGCGCCGGACGGCTGTCCCGACGAGCCGATGTCGAGGCGCTCGATTGCTCTGCCGGCGAAGACATCGTGATCGACGTTCACCCGCGTGTCGACGATACCGATGGTAGCCCCAGCGCCGCACCGTGCACCCGGGCCAAGCGGTCCCGGCCAGCGGACGAGCTCGCGCGCGGCGCAGCCGGCCTCGGCGCAGGCGGCAACCTGCGGGCTGTAGAGATGGTTGCGGTCGACCACGTCGCTGCCCGTGATCTCGGCGATGTCCGCCCGCGCCGCCAGCAGCGACACGCCGGGCGGCACCCGCAAGCGCACAGGCCTGATGCCGAGTGTCGGCGTCACGGCCTGCTCGATGGCGACGTAGCCGGCCGAACTCAGCGCCTGCAGCTCATCCGCATCAAGATCACCGGCGACGATCTCGCGCTCGCGGCTCGGCCCACCGTCGTCGTGGGCCTGGAGCTCTCGCCGCGGCGGCCTGACGCCGAACAGCGCGCCGACCCCGCGGATAACGTCATCGACGACGGTGTCCGATGAAGCTGCCTGCCCGCGGCGGCCGCGCTCATCATCATCCTCATCATCGTCGTCATCGTCGTCATCATCGTCGTCGTCATCATCATCGTCGTCGTCGTCATCTCCCCGGCCGCCGTTGTCATCGTCGTCGTCATCGTCTCCCCGGCCGCCGTTGTCGTCGTCATCGTCGTCATCGTCATCGTCATCGTCATCGTCATCGTCCGCGAGAACGATCGCGGGACCGAGACCAAGAACAACGCCCGAATCGCTGTGGTTCGTACGCACCGACGGACCAGAGACGAGCAACAGAGCGAGTGTCAGGCTTAGCAACCAACGGCAGCGGATTCCGGTCATCCAACACACCCCTTTCCTGCGTTTTTTGCGGCCGACGCGGATCGTGTCCTGATGACAACGTCGCTATCGGCGTGGCATGCCATCCACCACGCTCGCAAGCCCCTTGGGCGATCGGAAAGCTCGGATCATGGAGTTCAACCTCGGGGAAGAGATCGTTGCCGTCCTGCCGCGGCTACGTCGCTTCGCCATCGGTCTCTGCCGCTCCGTCGAAGAAGCCGATGACCTCGTCCAGGCGGCCTGCGTCCGTGCTCTCGCCGCTGCGGACAGCTTCGCGCCGGGCACGCGGGTCGATTCGTGGATGTACCGCATCATCCGCAATCTGTGGCTCGACCAGCGGCGGCGGCAGACGACACGCGGAACCGAGGTCGACATCGCGGACCGGGTCGATATCGCCGATCCCATCGGCGGCGCGCGCGGCGAAGCACGCGTGTTCTTCACCGAGGTGTGGACGGCCATCGACCGCCTGCCACCAGATCAACGCGAGTTGCTTTTGCTGGTCTGTGTCGAGGATCTGTCATACCGCGAGGCGGCAGAAGTCCTCGACATTCCCGTGGGCACCGTCATGAGCCGGCTGGCGCGCGCTCGAAAGAAAATCGCCGAAGCAACGAACTCGGAAACCGCCGTCGAACGTTCTCGCTTCAACCGGAGTGAGATGCCATGAGCCCAGATGACCTGACCGACGAGATTCTGATGGCGTATGCCGACGACGCGCTGGACGCGGAGACGTCCGCGCGGGTCGCGCTCGCAGCGGCCGCCGAACCGGCCGTGCAAGCACGAATCGAGGCGTTTGCGCAGAGCCGGCGCCTCGTGCGCGACGCGGTCGGCGCGGCGGCGGCCGCACCGGTCCCATCGGCGCTCGTTGACGCCGTCCGCTCAGCCGCTGCGCCCGCCGGGCGACCGACCGCGACCGTCACGCCGCTCCACGCCGCGCGCCCACGGCAGCCGGCAACGCGCTGGTGGCCGACGGCGATGGCCGCCTCCGTAGCCCTGATGGTCGGTGCTCTTGGCGGTTTCGTTGCCCGCGCGCCGCAACAGGCAGACGTGGTGACGTTCGCCGATGTAGAGCCCGTCGTCGCGGATGCGCTCAACCAGCAGCCGGCAGGCAGCCCGACCGATATCGGCCATGAGCGCGTGACGGTCATCGGGTCGTTCCGCACGGATGTTGGTGCGTTGTGTCGGGAGTATCAGGTCCAACCGCCCGACGCGGCGGGCTATGTCGCGGTCGCCTGCCATGGCGAGAGAGGCTGGCGGCCACAGATCGTCGTCCTCGGCGCCGACGATGGTGATTTCTTTGTGCCCGCGTCCGGTCAAGCCGCCATCGATGCACACCTGACCGCGCTTGGAGCTGGACCCTTCCTCGATC
>CAYUKE010000132.1:0-8778 GCA_964445185.1 uncultured Geminicoccaceae bacterium | reverse complement strand
GTTGCGGTCGAAGATGTTGTAGATCTCCGCCATGACCTCGTGATTGTCGCGGCGGTTGGTCCGGGCGAGGTTGCTCATGAACTCGGCGCGCAACGTCCGCTCGACGTCGGCGAGGATGTCCTTCTGGACCACCTCCATGCCCAACATCCGATTGACGACCTCGATGGCGAACTCGTCGGGCAGGTTCGAGAGCACGCGCGCGGCGTGGTCGGGCCGAACGCGGGACAGCACCACCGCGACCGTCTGCGGGTATTCGTTCTTGAGATAGGACGCGAGCACCGTCTCGTTGACGTTGCCGAGCTTGTCCCAGACCGTACGACCCGCCGGGCCGCGGATCTCGTCCATGATCTGCTCGACGCGATCGTTGTCGAGGAAGCGGACGAGAAGCTTCTCCGTCGAGTCGAAGGTGCCGACGATACCGCCCGCGTAGGACATGCGCTCGGCAAACTGTTTGAGAATGGTCTCGACGACGTCGCTCTCGACCGAGCCAAGGATCGACATGATCTGCGAGAGTTCCTTGATCTCCTCGAGATCCAGCCGAGTGAACAGCTTGCCGACCTGATCCTCGCCGACCGCCAGCATGATGATCGCCGCCTTCTCGCGGCCGCTGAGCTGCTCCATGGAGGCGATGTTGGCCATGCGCTTAATCCGTCTGCAGCCAGCCGCGCAGCACGCGCGTGGCTTCCTCGGGGTGCTCGTCGATAAGCTCGGTGACGCGGGTCAGCAGCGAGGCGCGGACCTGGCCACGGATCTGGTTCAGCTGCAGCATCTCCTCCTGCTGCTGATCGACCTCGGCGGCGATGGCCGCGGCGCTGCCGGGCTCGATCAAGACCTCGCCACTCTCGGTCACGGTCAGGCCACTGTCGGTGGCGAGCGCCGGCTTCGGATTCGCCGGGAAGGCGCGCTGCAGCAACGGGCGGGCGACAAAGAGGACGACGAGCAGGGTGGCGAGCACCATGGTCACCGCCTCGCCGAACTCCTGCCAGAGCGCGAGCGCCATCTCGCTGGGGCTGCGCGCCGGCACCGCCGCGGGCTCGATCAGCGCGAAGGGTCGGTTGACGACCTCGACCACGTCGCCGCGCGCAGCGTCGAACCCGGCCGCACCGCGGACCAGGGCCGCGATCGCCTCGAGCTCTTCCGTCGGCCGCGGCGCGTAGACCGCCTCGCCCGCCGCGTTGGTCGTGTAGCTGCCGTCGACGAGGACCGCGATGGACAGCCGCCTTACGCGGCCGCCGCTCTGAATGTGGTTGCGGATCGTCTTCGAGATCTCAAAGTTGACCGTTTCTTCGGTTCGCGTCGTCCGCTCGCTGCTCGATGGCTGCTCCTCGTCGCCACCATCGGCCGCAGGCAGATTGTTCTGCACCGTCACGGCACCAGGATCACGGTCGACGAGTTCGCTCTGCTCCTCGACCGTTTGCGTGCTGCGCGCGACCTGGCTCGCCGGGTCGAACTCCTCGGAGGTCGTCGTCACCTGATCGAAATCGATCGCAGCCGTAACGCTGACCTCGACCTTGCCTGGGCCGAGCGACCGCTCCAGGAGCTTCTCGACCCGATCGGCGAGCCGCTCCTCGAAGCCACGTTGGAACGCCTCTGCGCGGCCGGGCATCAACCCGGCGTCGTCCTCGTCCATGCTGGCGAGCAGGTTGCCGCGATCGTCGACGACGGTGATCTGGTCGGCGTCGAGCCACGGCACGGCGCCGGCCACGAGGTGGCGGACGGCGGCGATCTGCTCGGCATCAAGGCCGCCCCGGCGGGCCAGGGTGAGAACGACGGAGGCGCTCGGTCGCGCAGTCTCACGTTGAAAGAGCTCGCGCTTCGGCTGGACGAGATGGACGCGCGCGCTGCGAACTGAATCGAGGGAGCCGATCGTCCGCGCGAGCTCGCCCTCAAGCGCGCGCAGCAAGTTGACGTTGGCCTCGAACTGGGTGCTGCCGAGGAGCGACCGCTCGTCGAAGATCTCGTAGCCCACCGCGCCCGACGCGGGCAGTCCTTCCTCGGCAAGCTGCATGCGGAGGCGAAGCCGCTCGCTTTCCGGCACCATGACGGCACGGCCGTCGTCGGTGAGCCGGTAGGGAACGGCGAGCCCATCGAGGCGCTGGGTCAGCGTGTGCGCATCGGCAGGCTCAAGATCGGTATACAGCAGGGCGTAGTTCGGTGCCGCCACCTGCAACGCGAGGAACGCGGCGAAGCCGAGCAGGCCGGCGAGCAGGCCGCCGATCGCGGTGAGCCGGGCCGGGCCGAGGCTCGAAACCGTCGCGCGCAACCGCGATAGCGGTGCAGGCGCTGCGGTTAGCGCCCTCTCGCCGTCGCTTGGTTCGCTCTGCTCGTTCGCCACCGGGCTCGGTCCTTGCCGGAAGATCTCTCCGGTGGCCGACCATGCCCGGGCATGGCTAAGGCATGGTTAACGGTCAGTCGCGATAGCGCTGCAGCCGCGTGACGCGCAGGCCCGGCTCGCCGTGCCGCTCGATCATCCGTTCCCAGTTGAGGAATTCCTCGGGCGACAGCTTGTAACGCTCGCAGGCGGCTTCCAGGTCGATGCGGCCCTCGCGAACAGCGCGAACGACCTGGGCCTTGCGACGAGCGACCCAGCGCACGGTGTCCGGCGGCGGCAGATCGCTCAGATCCACCGAACCGGCATCGGCGAGGCCGGACCCCGCCCAGGGCTGCGTGCTAGCCGCCATCTCCACTCTCCTGCTCACGACCACCGATCACGAAGTCCCGATGTTCCATTGCAAGTTCCAACAGAGCATGAAGCTAGCTCGCTGATCATAGTAAAAAGTCGTTAGCCAAGCTCACCGCCGGTATTATCCCGCGATGCGTAGCAATTCCTCCAAGAGCTGGTCAGCTGTGCTGATGATCTTTGAACTTGCCGAGTAGGCACGCTGCGTCACGATCATCTTGGTAAATTCCTCGGCAATGTCGACATTAGCGGATTCTAGCGAGGAAGTTGTGATGGAGCCGGCACCGCCAACGCCGGCGAAGCGTAGGTTGTACTCACCGGCGATATCCGTCTGCGAGTAGACGTTGCCGCTGCGCGGGTCGAGGGCCGACGGGTTGGCGAAGGTGGCGATGGGCAGCTTGTAGAGCTTGCGCTCTTCGCCGTTGGTGAAGGTTGCGATGACGAAGCCTTCTTCGTTGATCCGCACGCCGTTCAACTCGCCGACCTCGGCGCCGTTCTGGGTCACGTATGCAACGTCGCTGGCGCTCGAGAACTGGGTGAGGCCGGTGCTCGTGCCAACACCCCAGTCGATGTCGATCGCGCTGGCGTTGGCACCGAACTTGGCATCCCAATTGATCGTGATGTTGTCCAACGCCGCTCCAACCGTCGTGACGTTGCCATCAGCGTCGAACTCGACCTGCCCGTGGGCGATCAGCCCATTCACGTGCGCCGCGTCCAGGTCGTTCGTGTCGCCCACAACCTCGACGTACCAGGTATTCGGATTGACGGTCGGATCCTCGCGGACGAAGGCGACGGTCACGGTGCGCGGTCGGCCGAGACTGTCGTAGATTTGGATGTCTCGCTGAAAGTGCGGCGGCGTGCCGGTGATCCCGCCACTGGAGAGGAACTGGGCCATGTTGTTCGAGCCGACCACGGCCAGCGTCGCGTCGTAGTCGACGCCATTGGTGATCCACGACGAGTCGTCGTCGCCGGCATCGGCATTGAGATTGGCACCGATCGCCAGCTCGGTCGTCGCCGCCGCGACGCCCTGGATCTGCCGGATGTTGACCGTTTCGAGCACGTTGACGTCGACGATGCTCTCGGTCGCGTCGAGGACCCAGCCTTGCAAGTAGAAGCCCGAGGGCGTCCGCAGATTGCCTAGGTAGTCCGGCTCGAACGAGCCGGCACGGGTGTAGAGCTGCTCACCCTCGACACCATCCGCGCCGGGCGCGCTGTCGACGACGAAGAAGCCCGAGCCGGAGATGGCGACATCGGTCGGCGACGCGCTACTCTGGATCAGGCCCTGCTGCTCGACGTTGTAGCTCGTGAAAGCGCGAACGCCGCCAGGACTGTAGGACTGGCTGGAGGGGCGCCGTGTGACGAGACTGGAAAAGTCGGCCACAGCACCTTTGTAGGCGGTCGTGTTCACATTGGCGACGTTGTCCGAGATCATGCTCATGGACTTGCTCTGCGCCGACAGCGCCGAGACGCTCGAGAAGAGCGAACCGAAGAGGCTCATGACGAAACTCCCTCGTCTTCAGTCGTTGGGGCCGGCACACGCACGGCTTGGATCTCGCTCAGGGCGACACGCCGGTCGCCCACCTGCAGGTAGAGGTCAGAACCGTTGCTCTCGACCGCGGTGACGATGCCGCCGTAGCCGGTGTCGGTGGCGACGGGCGCGCCGGTCGCATCGAACGCCTCGATAACGGCGCGGTACGACCCCGCGGGGCGCCGCATGCCGTCATCGCCGCGACCGCTCCAGATCACCTCCTGCTCACCGGCCTTCGGCGTCGGTTCGAGCGTGGCGACCTGGCGGTTGGCATCGTCGTAGATCGTGACGTGAACGTAGGCGGGCTTCTCCTCGGTCCGCATCGTGAACGAGGTCGCGCCCGTCTTGCCGAGCACCATGCTGTCGCCGTTGGCGAGAACCTCCCGGCCCAGATACTCGGCACCTGTCGTGAGTCGGGTCGCGCTGAGAATGCTCAGCATCTCGTCGAGCTTCTCGTTCGTGTTGACGCTCTGCTCGACGCTGGCGAACTGCACGAGCTGCTCGGTGAACTGGTTGGAGTCCATCGGCGACAGCGGGTCTTGGTTCGCCAGCTGGGTCGTCAGCAGGTGCAAGAATGCGTCGAAGTCGGCCGCGATGGACGCGGAGGGCGCTTTCGCCGCGCTGGTGGGATCGTTGATCGGCGCGATGCTCATCGCAAGGCTCCTCGCGAATCAGGCGTGCAAGTCGAGGACACGAATGGCCTCCAAGGTCGGCGGCGGTGGGGCGGGGGTCGGCACGGCGGCGTCGTGGTCCGGCCCAGTTGGCGCGGCGTTCAGCTCGCGCGGATCGCGCTGGCCCTGACGGGCCTCGGAGCCGGAGTCGCGCCCGACCTCGTAGCGGATGGCGTCGCGGGTCAGTTCGAAGCCGCTTTCCTGCAACGTCCGTTCGAGCTCGTGGCCGTGCCGGCGAAGCAGATCGATGGCCTTGCCTTCGTCGGCGCGGATCTGAACGCGGAGCGTGTTGTCGTCACCGAACTCGAGGTGGACGTCGACGCTTCCCAGCTCCGCCGGGTTCAAGCGGACCTGAAGCTCGCCCTTCCCGCTCGTCGCCGCCCGAGCGACGTGAACGACGACCTCCTCGGGCTCCGCCTCGATCGTCGGGCCCTCGTCGACAGACAGCGACGCGTCGACCTCCGGCTGCGACGAAGCCGGCTCGGCGAGCCTGTCGAGAAGTGCTGAAGCGGCCGCCTCGGCCCGTCCCGCCGCTGGCTCCGTCGGCGCCGACACCATCATCTCGGCGGCATCAGCAGCCTGGGCGTTGCGGGTCGTCATGGTCGGCGCTTCAGGCGACGGGTTCGAGACAGCGTCAATGCCATCAAGGCGGTCCAAGGAGGCGGCGGCTGCCTCCGCTCGCGGCGGCGCAGTCTCGCGCGGTCCGGTCGCGTCCATCGCCTCCGCCGCGGTCGACGATGCCGCAGGTCGCGCACGGACGACGCGATCGGTCGGCTGCTGCGGCCGCGGCGCCGCAACCGGCTCGGCCGCTGGCGCCGACGCGACGGCAGCCGCGGCCTGAACCACGGGCGGCAACGGTGCGGCGTCAGCGCCCGGGGCGACCGTTGCGGGCGCGGAGGCGATACGGTCGTCCGACGGCGCCACGGTCGAGTCGCCCGGCGCCGTAACGATGGCGTCGCGCGCTGGCGCAGCGGCAGCGACGCGCGGTGATGGCGCGGCGGCGTCGTGCAGCGGCGTCTGCGAGGAATTACTTGGCGGCGACACATCCGCGGGCGCGGAAACACGTGCAGGCGCAGCAGCCGCGGGATCATCACCCGCGAGCCGCGCGTCACCAGCCGGAACACCAGCGTCGCGTGGGTCAGTGTGAGGCTGCGGCGCGCCAAAGGTCGGGCTGTCGGGCACCGCGCTTGCTCGCGCGTCAGCCGGGATAGCGGGCGGTCGTCCGGGTTCCGCGGACGGCTCGGCGCCGTCAGTGACCGTGATCGGCTCGCTCGGGTCGATCGACGCGGCGTTCGCGAGGGTCACGTTGGGCGCCGGCGCGAGCAAAGCCGACGGCAACGTCGGCAGCGGCTCGATTGAAGGATCGACGGCCGGCTCGCCCTTTGGCGCCGGATCGATGCTGCCAGCCGCCGCCACGTTGTGCGTGACGGACGGCGGGCCGTCGTGAGCGAGGAGACCGGCGAATGCATCGCCGGTCGCCGGCGCGGTGCCGGTCTCGCTTGCAAGGAACGGCGCGAGGGCCGCGATGATCGGGTTCGTCTGCATGGCGGCACAACCTCAACAAGAGGCGTGCCAAGACCCATTTCCTGCCGAAACGGATCCGCTCAACCGCCGCCGCCGCGACCGGACCGGCAAAGCTTGCCGAGACCGTGCGGCAAAGCGTGCCGCTCAGGCCTCGCGGTAGACCTTCTCGCGCCGCTCGTGACGCTCCTGCGCCTCGATGCAGAGGGTCGCGATCGGCCGCGCGTCGAGCCGCTCGAAGCCGATCGGCTCGCCGGTCTCCTCACAGTAGCCGTAACTACCGTCCTCGATCCGCTTCAACGCCTGCTCAATCTTAACCAGCAACTTGCGCTCGCGGTCACGGGTGCGGAGGTGGTAGTGCCGTTGCACCTCGGCCGATGCCCAGTCGCTGGTGTCGGCGAGGCGCGTGTCCTCGTCCTTCAGCTCCCGCAGCGTCAATCCGGATCCGCGCAGGATTTCGCCGCGCCAATCGATCAGCTTACGTTTGAAGTACGCGAGCTGGTCATCACTCATGTAAGCGTCGCCGTTCATCGGCGCTTGTTTGACTGACTCGTCCTGCGCCACGCGACGCTCCCCTGACGACGGTCACGGCTGGCAGATGCCGGCCGCAAATCTGGCGGGTTCCTTACTGTTCGTGCGAGGCGTTAGCAAGCGTCGACGCCGCGGCGGCCCGGCGTCTCCGCGTCCCGGCACCCTCCCGTGCAGCCGCTGCGGCGGCCGAGGGCGATCCGATCGACGCGCGCGCCGAGGCCATCGACGAGGAGCAGCGTCCCAACGAGGTCGTCGCCACGGCCGAGCAACCACTTGATGGCTTCGGCCGCCATCATGCTGCCGACTTGCCCGGCGACCGGGCCGAGGATGCCGCCCATGGCACAGGTCGGCAGCGCATTGGCCGCCGGCGTGAGCGGAAAAAGGCACTCGAAACAAGGCGTTCCCGGCCGCACGGTGGGCGCGAAGAGCGTCAACTGACCCTCGAACCCCTGGACCGAGCCGCTCACCAGGGGCCGGCCGGTGGCAGCACAAGCGGCCGCCACAATCGACCGTGTGGCGAACGTGTCGCTGCCGTCGAGAACGATGTCGACCGCACCGCACCAAGAAGCGGCGTCCGCGCCTGTGAGCCGGCGCGGCTCTGCGACGATCGTCGTCTCGGCGTTGAGAGCGCGTAGTCGGGCGGCGGCCGCCTCGGCCGTGAGTTTGCCGACGTCGGCCGTGGCGTAGAGGATCTGACGGTGCAGGTTGCCGAGGCTGACGCGATCGTCGTCGACGAGGACGAGGCGGCCGACGCCGGCCGCGGCGAGGTACAGCGCCGCCGGCGAGCCGAGGCCGCCGACGCCCACCAGCAAGATCGAAGCGTCGCGGAGGCGCTCCTGCCCGACGCCGCCAATCTCGGCGAGCACGATCTGACGGCCGTAGCGTTCGAGCTCGGCCTGGGTAAACCGTTCAGTCAGCCCGCCGCCCCCTGCTTGGCCTCGCTCTTGCAGACCCGATTGCGCCACCGAGAGCGAGACCATCCATGTCCATCGCGCCGACCGACCTCGACGTTCTCCCTAAGCCCAAGCCCACCAACGGTCTCCTCGGGGGCGACGGCCCTGGCTTCGGCGACCTCGTCGACGTCGTCAATCCGTTGCACCACTTGCCAGTCGTAGGTCCGATCTACCGCGCGACAACGACCGACGAGATCGGATACCTACCGCGCATGCTAGGCAGCCTCCTGTTCGGCGGCCCGATTGGCCTCGCCGCCGCAATTGTCGATGTCGGCGTCGAAGCGGGAACCGGCAAGAGCTTGGGCGACCATGCCCTTGCCGAGGCGCGCGCGTTCTTCGGCTCAAGCACCGCGACAGCCGCGACGAAGGTTCAGCGCGAAGCGACCCAGGTCCTCGGCGGGCTGCCCGATGCGCTGCCCGGCCGGCCACCGTTGGCGGTCCCGGAGCCGCCGATCAGCGGCGCGAGGGAGCGCCTCCTCGCCGAGATCGAGCGCCGGACAACCTTTGCTGACGTCGGCAAGACCGACCTCGTCAGCTGAGCCGAAGCGGCAGGAACGACCCTGTCGGTAAGCGGACGTTAACCAAGCGCGTCGACAACGGGCCGAGGCAGACGCCGCCGTTCGCGAACGGCCGGCGTATTCCGGGAAGCGGCCCATGACCGACACGACCGATCTCGACAACCTGACACGAGCGCTGGTCAACGGCCTCAGGCGCGACGTCGAGCGGCTTGAGAGCGACCCTAGCGAAGGTGGCGGCGCGCCCGATCTCGCCAAGCTGGCCGACCATCTCGAACGTCTCCTCACGCAGATCGCCCAGGCGCCCGAACCGCGGCGGCGGCATGTCCTGCTTCGCGTGCTCGACGAGGTGGAGCGCTTCCGGGCCCGGGTCGAGGCC
>CAYUKE010000131.1:0-8813 GCA_964445185.1 uncultured Geminicoccaceae bacterium | reverse complement strand
AGCCAGACGGTGGTGCCGGCGCCGTATTGCGCCCCGCTGCCTTCCTCAACAGGTTTGCCGCCAATGAGGAAGATGTTCCAGGCGAACTCGTCGGCGGCGTGGTCGGCGTCGTCAGCCGAGCCCGGCGGCACCATCTCGACGATGTGGCCGTGGCGGTTCTCGGCGCGCGGGTTGACGGCGTCGATTTGGTCCTCGGTCCGCCGCGTGTTGTTGGTCAGCATCATGTAGATGCGGTTGTTGACCGGGTTCGGCTCGACATCCTCCGGCCGGTCCATCGGCGTGGCGCCGAGCAGATCGGCGGCTCGACGCGTCTCGAGCAGGACGTCGCCCTGGCTTTCGAAGCCGTTCTCGGCCGTGAGCGGCCCCTCGCCCTGGACCAGCGGCAGCCAGACCAGCTTGTCCTCGTCGAAGCGCGCGACGTACAGCGTGCCCTCATCGAGCAGCGTGTCGTTGGCGGTGCGGTCCTCGGTGTTGACCGTGCCGTTCGACACGTAGCGGTAGAGGTAGTCGAAGCGCTCGTCGTCGCCGGAGTAGACGATCAGCCGCCCGTCGTTATTGACGATGCAGGTGGCGCCTTCGTGCTTGAAGCGGCCAAGCGAGGTTCGCTTCAGCGGCACCGAGTCCGGGGTGTAGGGGTCGTACTCGACCATCCAGCCGAAACGGTTGGCCTCGTTCGGCTCCTTCGAGCGGTCCAGGCGCTCGACCGTCTGCCACCAGGGGTAGCGCGCGTCGGCTTTGATGCCGTAGCGCTCGTGGCTCGGCCCCTCGCGCTCCGCCGCCTCGCCCTGCAGCTCGCCGCCGAAGTACTGGTGGAAGTTCTCTTCCGCCATCAGCACCGTGCCCCAGGGCGTCTTGCCGCCGGCGCAGTTGTTCAGCGTGCCGATGACCTTCGTGCCCGTCGGGTCGGCGTTGGTCTTGAGACGGTCGTGGCCGGCGGCCGGGCCGCGGATCTCCATCTCGGTGGCCGCGGCGGTGATGCGGCGCGCATACTCGCTGCCGTCGACGACGCGCCAGCTGCCGTTCTCCTTGATGATCTCGATGGTGCTGCCGCCGTGCGCCATCATCTCGATCTCGGACTGCTCGGCGGACTGCGCCTCGAGGCTCCAGCCCGGGAACATCAGCTCCGGGTTGGTGTACTCGTGGTTGGCATGCAGCAAACCGTGCTCGGAGTTGTCCGAGCCGTACGGCAGCGGGTAGTAGGCGATGAAGTCGTTGTTGTAGCCGAACTGCTCGGCCTGGCCGGCGGCCGTCTGCGCCTGCGGATCGAACTCGGGCGCCTTGGCGGTGACCCGGTCACCCCAGCGGATCAGCACGTCGGCGCTGTAGCCGGGCGCCACCTGGTGGCTGTCCATGATGACGTGCTCGGGCTGCGTGAAGGTGAGCGAGCTCTCACCGTCGGCAGCGACGGCGAGGCCGCTCGGCCGGGTCAGCGTGCCACCGAAGGCACCGACGGCCGTCAGCGCGAAGAAGCCCTTCATCATCGACCGGCGCTGCAGACGCCGCTCGATGAGCTCCACCATCGGCGGGTTGCTCGTCGGGTTGTTGCCGAGGTCACCAGAATCCTCGACGACGATCGGCTCGTAGCGATCCTTCAAGCTGTCCATAAGTCCCTCCTGAGGTGCCTTCGGCGTGCAGCTACGCCTTCGCCGTGACAGAACAGTGACATGGCCCTTGCGACCGCGCGCCGCCGGCGCGCACCGCCGCAGCCGGCGGCGCACCGAGCCGCCGCGTGGCGTCAGGATGAACGCGCCGAGGACGAAGCCGACGGGCATGACACCCTCCGTCAGCCCCTTGATGAACGCCGCGAACCCTGGCGCCGGTTTTCGCGTCAAACCGCCGCAGGCGACCATCTACGTCAGCGCGCCGACGCCGGTGCCGAGTTGGGAACGGCGGCGCACCGGACGGGTAGCGCCGACCACCTTGACGCGGACCGCCGGAGCGGTTCGAGACAAGCGCGCACCGAGAGACCGCGCGCGGCGCGGGACAACGCTGACGGACAGCCGACGGAAACCCTTGTTGCCATGCTGATCGCCGATGTCGCCATCGACCGCCTCGGCCTTGACCGCTTGGCCGGTGGCGGACTTCGCCTGCTGCCGGCGGAGCGGGCGCACCGCCTGGCCCTCCAGCTCCTCGCCGTCGCGCCCGCCCCCGGTCGGCCGCCGACCCCGCAGCTCGCGCGCGTGGTGGCCGGCCTAGGCGTGCCCAATCCGATCGGCGTTGCTGCCGGCTTCGACAAGGATGGCGAGGTCTTCGAGCATTTGTTGGATTGGGGCTTCGGCTTCGTCGAGGTGGGAACGGTGACACCCAGGCCTCAGGCGGGGAATCCGCAACCGCGGCTGTTCCGGCTGCCGGCCGACGGCGCCGTGATCAACCGCATGGGCTTCAACAATGCGGGCCACGCGGCGCTCGCGCGGCGCTTGCAAGCCCGTGACCGCAGCCGCGGCATCGTCGGGGTCAACATCGGCTGCAACAAGGACAGCGACGAGCCGATCGGCGACTTCGTCCTGGGCGTGCGGACCTTCGCGCCGCTCGCCGACTATCTCACGGTCAATGTGTCCTCGCCGAACACACCGGGCCTGCGCGACCTACAGCACGGCCAGGCCCTCGAACGACTCCTCGACGGTGTGCTCGACGCCCGCGAAACGACGGGGGCGATACCGCTATTCGGCAAGCTGGCGCCGGACCTCGACGACGCGCAGCTTGAGGCGATCCTAGGTCAGCTCGCGGCCCGCCCCCTCGCCGGCGTCGTCTACGCCAACACGACGACCCACCGGCCGGATGGCCTCAGCAGCGCCCACGCAAACGAGCCCGGCGGGCTGAGTGGTCGGCCGCTCTTGGCAGCGACCACCGCGCGCCTCACGACCATTCGCAAGAGCCTACGCGACGACCAGGTGCTCGTCGGCGTCGGCGGCATCGCCTCGGCCGCGGACATACACGCCAAGCTCGCGGCCGGCGCCGATCTGGTGCAGCTCTACACCGGCCTCGTCTACCAGGGCCTCGGCCTCGCCCGCCGCGCCCTGCGCACGCTCGAAGCCGCGCCGCTTTACGACGCCCAGCCCGAGCGATAAGAGCGTCCAACCCTGGGGCGGTAGCTCAGCTGGGAGAGCGCCAGATTTGCATTCTGGAGGTCGTGGGTTCGATCCCCATCCGCTCCACCAGGGTTTTCAGTATCTTATCTTGCAAACCGCATCATGGCTCGCCGATCAGGTAGCCACCGGGTAGCCACGCGATCCGATCTCGACTGTTACCATCGCCTCGAACACCTGCTCGACCAGCGGGAGCACCGCGATCCGCAGCATCTTGGCAACGCGCTCTTCGGTGAGCGCAGACCCTTAGCCGCCCGTCCGGCGCAGCGCGGCCGACAGCTCCTCGACGCGAAAGCCTAGAAGCGTTGCGCCCCGGGATTCTTCGAGCGGATCATCAGCCGATAGACGTCGCCGTCGGGGATGATGAGGACGAACTGAGCGCCGCGCCTTCAGGGCGTTGCCAAGGCCGCAGCAGCACCTGCCCGGATTTCCTGCTGAGCGCAGTCGCGCCGTCACGGTTGACCTCGGGAAGCCTCGCGACAACGACGGATGCCCAGGTGTGGCGTCGTCCAATTCCGAGTGACGTCGCCGGGACGGAGCGATCCGGCTACAGGGCGCGGCGGCACGCGGCTGCGGTGCTGGACACGGCGAACAAGATGGCCGCTACGGCGACGATGGTTGGTCCCGTCGGGGTGTCGAACAGATAGGCCGCGCGAAGCCCGCTCGTGGTCGCGATGATGGCGATCAGCGCGGCGATCGCCGCCATCATCTCAGGATCGCGGGCCAAAGGCCGTGCCGTTGCCGCGGGGATGATCAAGAGCGACGCGATCAGCAACGCGCCGACCACCTTGAGCGCGACAGCGACGACGATGGCGAGCCCCACGGTCAGCAAGAACTGTTCGACGCGCGGATGAACGCCGCTGGCGAAGGCGAGGTCCGGGTTCAACGTCGCCGTGAGCAGCCTTGTCCAGCGGTGCCAGAGAAGCACAAGCACAAGCGCGGCACCGCCCCAGATGATCATCAAGTCGTCGCGGCCGACCGCAAGTATGTCGCCGAAAAGGTAGCCCATGAGATCCGTGCGCACGCCTGGAAGGAACGACATGGCGACCAGCCCGAAGGCGAGCGCAGAGTGCGCAAGGACTCCGAGGAGCGTGTCCATGGCGAAGCTGCGGCCGCTCAACGCTGCGACGGTCGCCGCCATGAGCAACGACACGACCATGACCCCGGCGAACACCGAAACCTCGAACGCGAGCGCCAACGCGACGCCGAGGATCGCCGCATGCGCCGTCGCATCCCCGAAATACGCCATGCGTCGCCAGACGACGAAACAACCCAAGGGCGCCGCGGCGAGGCTTACGCCGATACCGGCAAGCGTTGCCCGCACGAGAAAGTCGTCGAGCACTAGGCCGTTTCCTTCTCTGCACGCCTAGGCTCGTGCTGGTGCCGATAGAGCGCGAGCGCGCCCTGCGTGCCGCCGCCGAAAAGCGCGTGGTAGGCAGGCGCTGACGCCACGTGCGACGGCGTACCCTCGCAGCAGATGCCGCGGTTCAGGCAGACCACCCGGTCGGATGCGCTCATGACGACATGCAGGTCGTGGCTGACCATGAGAACGCCGCAGCCGGTCTCGCGACGAACCTCATCGACAAGCTGGTAGAACACGGCCTCGCCGGCCTGATCCAAGCCCTGCGTCGGCTCGTCGAGCATGAGCAGCTGGGGGTTTGAAAGCAGGGCACGCGCCAAGAGTGCGCGCTGAAACTGCCCGCCGGAAAGCTCGGTCATGCCGCGCCGTTCGAGACCTTCGATCCCGACGCGCGCGAGTGCCTCACGCTTGCGTACGCCGCTTGCGCGCTCCGGCAGATCGAGGAACCGCGCCACGGTGATCGGCAGGGTCGGGTCGATGGCGAGACGTTGGGGCACGTAGCCGACGATGAGGTTGTCTCGCCGCAGGATGCGGCCGGCGCTTGGCCGAACGGCCCCCAGGAGCGACCGCAGGAGCGTCGTCTTGCCCGAGCCGTTGGGCCCGAGCAGCGCGACAATCTCGCCTGCCGCAACGCGCAGGTCGATGTCTTCAAGGACGACGCGGCCGCCGAGCGTGACGGTAAGGCCCGACGCAACGACCAGGCTCACGCTGGCGCCCCGTCACGACAGGCGGCGCAGATGCCCTCCGCTTCAAGTACCGTGTGCTCGATGGCGAAACCGGCCGCGCTCGCCGCCTCATCCAACGGCCCATCAGGCCGCGAGACGCAGGTCTCGATGGCGCGCCCGCAACGGCTGCAAATCATGAAGGCCGCGGCATGCTGTGTTCCAGGGTGGTCGCAGGCGACAAAGGCGCGCCGGCTGCTGAGCTTGTGGGCGAGCCCTTGGGCGACGAGGAAGTCGAGCGCGCGGTAGGCGGCTGGGGGCTGCGCGCGCCAGCCAGCCGCGTTGAGCTCAGCCAGGACGTCATACGCCCCAAGCGGTCTACCCGCAGCACGCAACGCATCCAGCACCCGGCGCCGGACAGGTGTCATGCGTGGCCGCTGCGGCGTGCCTGTCGACTTGGCGTTTTGCTCGAGGCCGACGTTCTCTGGCGCTCGTCTCGTCACGCACGCTCCGGCTACGATGTTCTTGCAACATTATAACATGGCCCATAGAGCGCTGGTTCAAGGATCGCAACATCGGGAGCACACAATGCAGACCAAAGCCCTCCTCGCAGCCGGGTTCACGGTCGCGCTCGCAGCGCCGGTAGCGGCGGCGCCACGCGTGGCCGTCGACATTCCCGCCGTCCATGCATTGGCCGCCAGGGTCATGGCTGGTGTCGGCGAGCCCGAACTCGTCCTGCCGCCCGGCACCTCGCCGCACGGCTACGCGATGAGGCCCTCGGAGGCAGCGCTGCTCCAGGAAGCGCAGGTCGTCCTTTGGGTGGGCGAAGAGCTGACGCCCTGGCTGGGCCGCGCGGTCGACAACCTCGCCGAAGACGCGACGTCCGTCCAGCTTTTGGACGTGCCAGGCGCGACGCTTCTCGAGTTCCGCGAAGGTGCCACGTTCGAGGCGCACGACCATGGTCATGAAGAAGAACACGGCCACGACCATGGGGACGAGCATGCCCACGAAGACGAGCATGATCACGACCACGGCGACGAGCACGCCCACGAGGACGACCATGATCACGACCATGGCGACGAGCATGCCCACGAGGACGACCACGCGCACGACCATGGCGACGAGCATGGTCACGATCACGACGGCGTAGATCCGCACGCTTGGCTCGACCCTGAGAACGCGAAGGTTTGGCTCGACGCGATCGCCGGAGCCCTGTCGACTGCGGACGCTGATAACGCCGCCACCTACTTCGCCAACGCCGCGGCTGGAAAGGCGGAGCTGGACGCGCTGACCGCCGAACTAGAGGATGATCTGGCGCCGCTGCGCGGTTCAGGCTTCGTGGTCTTCCATGACGCCTACCAATACTTCGAGGTGCGCTTCGGGATCGAAGCCGCGGGCGCCATTGCGTTGGGCGACGCAGCACAACCAAGCCCCGCACGCGTGACCGAGATCCGCGACGCCATTCGCGGCATGGAGGCAAGCTGCGTGTTCAGCGAGCCGCAATTCGAGCCGGCGCTGGTCGCGACGGTGATCGAGGGCACCGGCGCGCGCACCGGCGAGCTCGACCCGCTCGGTGCCGGACTGGAGCTCGGTCCCGATCTCTACCCCACGCTCCTCCGCAACCTGCGCGACAATCTCGTCGGTTGCCTGGGCACGTGAGCGACGTCGCCTAGCCGCTGGTCCCCTGCCGCGCCCGCTCGAACCACCCGATGACGCGGGCGCGGTGAGCTTCGCCATAGTGCTCCACGAAGCGGCGGGTGCGATGGGCGCTCGGATCGCGCAGCTCAGCTAGCCGCTCCTCGATGAAGGCGGGTGTAAGCTCCAGACCGCAGTCGACGGTGATGCAGTGGTGCCAGCGTTCGTAGGTCTCAGGGATCATTCTTAGTCTCCTTCGGCTGCGGCCGCCGCAAGTCCGGCTTCGATCTCGGATGCCTGCGCGGTCAAGGCGTCGGGGATGGCCTCGACCCTGCGGGGCGCGATACACTTGACAATGACGCCGAGGCTCGGGGTGCTCATCGAGCCTCCTCAGGGGGTCTTGACGAACGTTATAGTATAACATTACGCGACGCCATTGATGGGTGCGGTGCGTCGCCTGGGAGTCCACCGATGAGAACGATCCTCGCGGGCCTGATCTTGATAGCCGGCGCCTTGGCGTCCGCCGTAGCCGCAGCGCACGGCATCTGGGTGGCGCAACGCCACGGCGACCTCGCCGTGGTCTACGGCCACGGTGCGTCGGATGAAGGCTATGATCCGAACAAGCTGACAGCGGTTGCGGCTTTCGACTCCGCCGGAAAGGTCGTCCCGGTCGAGCTGCGCCAACAGGACGACCACGTTCTGCTGGACGTGGCGGCAGGTGCGGCGACGCTGACCGCCACGTTCGACAACGGCTTCTGGAGCCAGGGGCCTGACGGCCGATGGGTAAACCAGCCGAAATCGGCGGTTCCGGGAGCCAAGCAGTCGGGCCACTACGTCAAGTACGCGACGACGGTCCTGCGCCCGCTCGCAGCAGCGCCCGAAGCCATGGGCCTGCCGCTGGAAATCGTTCCCCTGGTCGATCCCATGACACTGGCGATGGGCGACGCGCTACCGGTCCGCGTGCTCCACGACGGTGCGCCGCTCGCGGGGGCGACCGTCATCGCCGAGTACACCACGGCCAGCGACGAGCGCGACCTCACCACCGATGACGCCGGCGAGGCGGTTGTCACGGTGCGCAATCAGGGCCTCAACGTCGTCGCCGTATCCCACGAGATGGCGACGCCGGAGGACGCCGAGGCCGACAAGCTCGCGCTACTCGCGACGCTCGCCTTCACACTCGGCTTCCACGCGGAATGATCGGATCGGCGGCGCACGTGGTGCGATCCGAACGGCAAGATTCGCATTCTCACGGGAGCTCGCGTGATGAGATTTACTTAAATCTTAGCCAGAGACATGGCCGCAACAGACAGCTCGCCAGCATGATCTTGCCGAGAGCGACCTTCAGCAGCTTGGCAAAGGCCAAGTGACACCAAGAGACGTGGTCCGCGGCGTTCAGGTCGGCTGTTTCCCGCAGCTCTACGCTGCACTCGGACCCGCCAAGCCGGACCATGTCATCACCTTGTGACCCACGCGCAGGAGCCAAGAGTGTCCGCCACCGACCAACGTCTGCCCGTCACCGTACTTTCCGGCTTTCTCGGCGCCGGCAAGACGACGCTCTTGAACCACATCCTCACCAATCGGGAGGGACGTCGCGTCGCGGTCATCGTCATCGACATGAGCGAGGTGAACATCGACGCGGAGCTGGTTCGCCAGGGTGAGGCCGGCCTCTCCCGCACGGCGGAGACCATGGTGGAACTCGCCACCGGCTGCGTCTGCTGCACGTTGCGCGACGATCTCCTCAAGGAGGTCCGCGCGCTGGCGGAGAGTGAGCGGTTCGATCAGCTGGTCATCGAATCGACCGGCATCTCCGAACCGATGCCGGTGGCTGCGACATTCGACTTTCGCGACGAGGACGGCGACTGCCTGGGCGACGTGGCGCGGCTCGACACGATGGTGACCATGGTCGATGCCGCGAACCTGCTGCGCGAGTATGCCAGCCGGGACTTTCTGCGCGACCGCGGCGAGAGCCTTGGGGAAGTGGTCGAGCGGACGGTGGTCGATCTCCTGGTCGACCTCATCGAGTTCGCCGACCTCGACATCGTGAACAAGACCGATCTCGTCGACTGCCGC
>CAYUKE010000130.1:0-8836 GCA_964445185.1 uncultured Geminicoccaceae bacterium | reverse complement strand
CGGGCGGCCCGAGGCGAGGTCGCCGATGACCGCGTCGATGGCGTTAAGCTGATCGTCCGTCTCGTCATAGGGAAAGCGGGCGCAGAACTCTTCGTAGAGCCCTGCCGTCCGTTCGAGCGGCTGGCCTCGTCTCAGCTGCCGCTCGGCGGCGATGCGGATAAGCTCGTCGGCCAGCTCCTGGATGCGGCGCTTGACGGCGGCCTTGCGCGCCTGCCATCCGGCACCGCCGAGCTTGTCGAGCTGCGCCCGGTCGTCGCCGGAGCCGTAGCGGGACAGCACGTCTAGGTTCTCGACGGGCACGAACAGCTTGTCGTTGCCGGCGTACAGGACGCGGATGCAGTCGTGCGGCGCGCCCCCAACATCGATCGGTTCGAGCCCGTCGAAGCGGCCAATGCCGTGGCTTTGGTGGACGACGAGATCGCCGACCTGCAGCGCCGTGACCTCGTTGATGATCTCCTCGCCGCGCCGCTTGCGCGGTCGCTGCCGGCGGAGCCGCTCGCCCAGAATGTCGGTCTCGCCGACGATCACCACGCCGGCGCGCTCGACCCCTCGCTCAACCGGGAGCACGGCGCTGACGGGGCCACGGCCGGACGCCGCGTCGAGGCTCGCAACGGGTGGCAACGCCGGCAAGCCCGCGTCGGTCAGCATCGCCTCCAGCCGTTGCCGGGCGCCCTCGCTCTGGGCAGCGACGACAACCGCATCCGCTGTCCGCGCGGTCGTCTGTAGATGGTCGATGACCATCTCGAACAGCGGCGTGTCCCGGCTCTTTCGTTCGGGTGCGAAGTCACGCCCGGGGCGGCCGCCAACGTCGAGTGCCGCATCCCCCGGCGGCGCCTCGCCGGCGACGAAGCGAAACCCGGACGCGGCCGTCAGGTGTCGTCGCAGCGTCGCCGGATCGAGATACAGCCGCTCGGGCTCGAGCGCGCGATAGGGCGCGCCCAGGCTACCGCTCGTCGTCGGCGCCTCCAGGCGGGCCTGGTAGTGCTCGGTGATCGCCTCCAGCCGCGCTGCCATCGCCGGCTCGGCCTGATCGTCGATCGACCACGACAGATCGTCGGGCAGGTAGTCGAAGAGCGTCACCAAGCGCTCGTGGAAAAGCGGCAGCCAATGCTCCATCCCGGCGAAGGCGCGACCGCTCGTGACCGCCTCGAACAACGGATCGTCCGTGACCGCGCCAAACCGCTGGAGAAAGCCGACCTTGAAGCGTTCGATCGCCGGCTTGTCGAGCAGCACCTCGGAGAACGGCCGCAGCTCCAGCCGATCGATCTTGCCGAGGGAGCGCTGGGTCAGGGGATCAAAGGTGCGGATCGCCTCGACGTCGCGGCCGAACAGATCGATGCGAACGGGCGCGCCACCACCAGTGGGGTAGACGTCGATCAGGCTCCCACGCACAGCATACTCGCCGGCCTCGACGACAGTCCCGCAGCGTCGGTAGCCCAAGCCCTCGAACCGCAAGAGGAGCGCGTCCCGATCGATCCGCTCGCCAGCAGCAATGCGAACGCCGGCGCCACGGATCGTCTCCGGCGGTGGCAGGTACTGCAGCAACGCGTTGACCGTCGTCACCACGAGCAGCGGCCCAGCCGGAAGCTCGGCAAGCCGGCTGAGGACGGTCAGCCGCTGCGCCATGACGTCCGGCGTCGGCGAGACCCGGTCGAAGGGCAGGCAATCCCAGCCGGGAAGCAGCAACGCCGAGATGTCGGGTGCGGCAAATGCCGCGGTCGCCAGAAAGCGCTCGCCGCGAGCGGAATCGCGAGCGACGTGCAGGTGCGCGTGCGGCCGCCCCCGCAACGTCTCGGCGAGGTACAGCGCGTCGGCGCCCTCCGGCGCATGGGCGAGCGGGGTCGCGGGCAGGAGCAGATCGCGCGCCGGAACGGCGGCCGGCGCGAGCGTGGCGAGGTTCACGTCGGGCGGCTCGGATCCTCGGCGAGGCGGCGGAACACGATGTGGTCGTGGCGCGGCGGCACCGGAACCCGACCGCTCACCCACGACAGGATGTCTTGATCGTGCTCGTCGAGAATGGCCTCGAACCGATCCAGGTCGGCGTCGTCGAGCTGATCGAGGTAGCGGTCACGGAAACGGCGAAAGATAATGTCGCTCTCCCGCACGCCACGGTAGAGGCTGCGATAGGCCAAGCGCTTGCGGCGCACGCTCACGGGTTCACCCACGGCTGTCTCCGCGGTTCATGACGGTGGGTCCCTCTAACTGATTGCATCCGTGCCGCCAAGCAAGCCAACGCCGTCGCGAACGACCATGGACGACCTCAGCCGCTGGCTGCAGGCGGCGCTCCCGGCGGCCCCGGGGATCGGCGCGAAGCGCCGCGCGGCCATCGAGGCCCGGCTCGGCCCCGAACCGCGACGGCGTGACGCGCTGTTGGCGCTGCCGAGCCAAATCCTCGACCTGCGCCCGGCCGCGCCGGGTTCGCTTCAGCCCGGCCGTGAGGTGGCCTTTTGGTTCGAGCCAACTGCGCCGGCGCGGCGGCTCGCGCGGAACGGGCTCGCGATCAACGGCACCGCCGGCCCGACGCCCGTTAGCTTGATCTGGTTCCGCCGTCCGCCAAGAGCGTTCGTGGACCGCATCGGCGCGGGCCCGGCGTTGCTCTCCGGCCGGCTGCAGGCTGCACCGGACGGGTGCCTCACCTGTCCCCACCCGCGCCTGCATCGGCCCGCCGACGCCGGCAGCCTACGGGCCCGCTACGGCGGCTTCGACGCCGCGACCAGTCGTCATGTGCAGGCACTGATCGGAAGCCTGCTCGCCGCCTGGCCGCAGGCTGCCGGGACGGAGCCGCTGCGCGACGCGCTCGCGGTCCTGCACGGGCTGGTCGACGGCGACCCGACGGCGGCGCGCCGCCACCTCGCCCGGCTTGAATGGCTGGCCTTTCGACGGGAACTGGCAGCGGCGCAAGCGCGGCCCTTCGCGGCCCGCCCCATCGCTGCACCGCAACGGCTCGCTAGGGCACTCGAAGCTCGCTTGCCGTTCGCCCCATCGCCGAGCCAACACCGCGTTGTCGCCGAGATCCGACGTGACCTAGCGGCCACGCGCGCGAGTGCCCGGGTGGTCAATGGCGACGTCGGCAGCGGCAAGACGCTCGTCGCCGCACTCGCGATCGCGGACGTCGTCGAAGCCGGCCGCCAGGCGTTGCTCCTGGCACCGAGCGAGAGCCTAGCGCTGCAGCATGCGCGCACGCTCGACGACTGGCTCCGGCCGCTCGGCGTGGAGGTGGGGTTCCTCTCGGGCAGCCTGCCCGCGGCGGCGCGCCGCTGTCTCAGAGAACGCCTCCGCGACGGCAGCGTTGATGTTGTCGCCGGCACGCATGCGCTCCTGGAAGCGCCCGTGGTCTTCAAGGACCTGGCCCTCGCCGTGATCGACGAGCAGCATCGCTACGGCGTCCGGCAACGTGGCATGCTCGCGGCCAAGGGCGCCGGCGTCCACGTGCTCGCGCTGACCGCTACGCCGATCCCGCGGACGCTCGCGCTGATGCTCGACGGCGCGCTCGCGGTCTCACGCCTGGACGCGCCCATGCGACGTGCCGGCAACGTCGCCACCGCCGCGATCGGCTACGACCGGATCGAGGCCGTCATCGAGCGGCTGTGCCAAGCGATCGCCGGCGGGAGCCGAGCCTTCTGGGTCTGCCCGAGCATCGAGCCAAGCGCCGGGAGCCCCGGCGTCGTCGCGCGCGCGCGCGAGTTCTCAACGCTGCTGCCCGACCGCGTCGCTTGCGTCACCGGGCGCCAGGACGTGGCCAAGCGCGAGCAGCAGCTCGATGGCTTCCGTTCAGGCGAGCGGCCCCTGCTGGTTGCGACGACGGTCGTCGAGGTCGGCATCGACGTGCCGGATGCGACGATCCTAGTAGTCGAGGCGGCCGAGCGCTTTGGTCTGGCGCAGCTGCACCAGCTGCGCGGCCGGGTCGGTCGCGCTGGCCAGCAGGCGAGCTGCGTGCTCCTCCACGGCGACGTGCTCGCAGCAAACCAGCGCCACCGGCTCGACCTGCTGCGACGATGCAACGATGGGCTGGCGCTGGCGGAGGCCGACCTCGAGACGCGAGGTGGTGGCGCGCCGCTCGGCCTGGAGCAGCGCGGCGATCAGGCCTTTCGTTTCGTCGATCCCGTGCGCGACGCCGCCTGGCTTGTCGACGCGCCGGCAACTGCCTCGGACGAGGCCCTCGCGGCCACGATGTTCCCGCTTCAGCCGACGGTCACCGGCGGTCTCGCCGGCGGCTGAGTACCGACGGCGTCGCGCACGGGCAACGTCTCGCGATCTGGAGCCACGATACCGGACGAGATCACCATCTTGATTCCATCCTCGACTGACATGTCCAGACCGATGACCTCGTCTCGCGGCAAGAAGAGCAAGAAGCCGGAGGTTGGGTTCGGCGTGGTTGGTAGGAACACGTTCACCAGTTGCGGCTCGACGCGTTCTTGTATCTCGCCCCGCGTGACGCCCGTAACGAAACCGATCGCCCAAATGCCGCGGCGTGGATACTCGACGAGGACGACCTCCCGAAACGACTGCGAGCTGTGGGAGAAGACGGTCTCGAAGATCTGCTTGAGGGTGCCGTAGATCGAACGGATCACGGGCATCTGGTTGAGGATGCTCTCGCCGGTGCGCATCACGGTACGCCCAACGAGGCCGGCGGTCAGCATGCCGATCAGCGTGATCAGGCCGACCATCAGCAGCACGCCGAGCCCCGGGATGCTGAACGGGAGGTACGTTTCCGGATTGTAGCGATCGGGCAACATGCGCTGCACGTTGCCGTCGACGACCTGAACGACCTGCCAGACGATGAAGAACGTGATGCTGATCGGCGCCACCACGATAACGCCGGCAAGGAAGTAGTTTCGCAGTCTTGCCGCGAGGCCGAAGCGCCGACGCGGGTCGTCGCGCTGCCGCCGATCACCGGGCTCACCGTCGCTCTCGGGCTTCGCTTCCACCGACCTCTTCTCCATCGCAGAGCATCCATGCAGCAGTTAGCACTGCATAGGCCGTTTGCAAAAGCCTAAAATTTTATTCGTTTTCAAATCAAAATCTGGATGACTTCAATATAATTATCGAACTTGACTTCACTATTCTTCTCATTTCACTATAGACCAATGGCTCACGACGTCGACTTAGCGAGATGAACGCGGCACGTCTGACGAAAAACGCGGAGGTCCCGAGCATGGTCTTGATCGAAAACGCACGCCTGAAGGAGCGACGGCTTGAAGCACTGCGTGCGAAGCGACGCTCACCTGCCACCGTGCGCCCACCAGCAACATCGCTGCCGAATTGGGCGGCAGATGTGCTCGTTCAGGTCGGCATGACCCGGGACGAGATCGCCGCTTTCGAGGCGCAGGTCAGCGACGAGGACGCCGAGCATGCGAGCGTCGAGGCCGCCATCGACGAGCTCCAGGCGACCTTGTTCCTGCAGGGCGAGCAGAATGTCGGCGCGTTGGAAACGCTTGCTCAGAGCGTCGCTGACCGCTTGCGTCGCAACGCATCCGCAACCCGTCCCGGGGCGGCCCGACGGGTCGTCGTGGTCGAGCGCGGGACCGGCGGACTGCAGCGCGTGGACGACGGGAAGACCCGCCGCGTCGGCTGAGTAAAGGCTATGAGCGGCGTGCCAGCGCTTGCCAGCTTCGCGCCGGTTCGCCATGACGGCGACATGCGCGCGTCCGTCGCCCAGCCGATGGAGCGAGCCGGCACCCCATCGCGAGCCTTCTGTTGCCGGAAGCGTCCTTCCATCTCGTCGCCGTCTTCGTGGTCGTTGTCGGAGCGCTGGTGTCGTTCGCCAGCGAGCGCTGGCGGCCCGAGCTCACGGCGCTCTCCACGCTCGTGGTGCTCTTGCTGCTGTTCGAGCTCGTGCCGCTGGAGACCCCGGACGGACGGCTCGGCGCCACGCAACTGCTGGCAGGTTTCGCGAACCCGGCCGTCCTCACCGTCATGGCGCTCCTTGTCGTCGGCCAGGCGATGGTCCTCACCGGCGCCATCGAAGTCCTCGCGCGACCGCTCTTCCTGGCTGTCCGCACCGCGCCAATCCGCACGCTCGCGCTGACTTTCGCCGTCGTGATCGTCAGCAGCGCCTGCCTCAACAACACGCCCGTCGTCGTCATCTTCATCCCGATCATGCGCGCGCTCGCCGAACAGATGCGCGTCAGCACGGGCCGGCTGATGCTCCCGCTCAGCTACGCCGCCATCCTCGGCGGCATGCTGACGCTGGTTGGCTCCTCATCCAACCTGCTGGTTGCGGCGGAGATGCAGCGCCTCGGGGTCGGCACGCTCGACTTCTTCGACCTGACGCTACCAGGTCTGTTCTTGGCTGCCGCCGGCAGCGCCTACCTCGCGATCTGGATGTGGCGCGGCGGCGGCGCCGGCCGCGATGCCGCCAGGGACGCGGCACCGAGCGCCGGCCGGCAGTTCATCGCCGAGATCACCCTCGGCCAACGTGGCCCACTGGTCGGCGCCGAGAGCGTCGGCGGCTTCTTCCCTGCCCTGAGGCACCTGACCGTACGCGGCATCGAGCGCCACGGCCGGATGCTGCTGCCACCGTTCGAGCGCGTCCGACTGGAGCCCGACGACGTCCTGATCGTTGCGGCTACCCGCAAGGCGCTGAGCGATCTGCTGTCGGCGCAACCGCCGCAGAGGGCCGATGGCGCGCCGCGCGAAGGCGAGCGTCCGGGCGGCGCGCCGGTGCTGAGCGAGGTGATGGTACGCCCGGCGTCGCGCCTCGTTGGCCTGTCTTTGGAGCTGACCAACTTCGGCGCTCGCAACCACATCGAGGTGGTCGGCATCCAGCGCCGCGCACGCATGCTCCGAGCGCGGATGGGATCGATCCGCCTGGACGCTGGCGACGTTCTCCTCGTCCGCGGTCCGAGCGACGCGATCCGCCTGGTCGGCGCCGACCCGGACGTTGTTCTGCTCGGCGGCTCGACCGACGCGCTGCCGCGCCGCGACCGTGTACCGGCAGCGGTCGCGGTGTTCGCCGGGATCTTGCTGCCGCCCGCCTTGGGCCTGCTGCCGATCGTGATCACCGCACTGGCCGGCGTGGTCGCCCTGGTCGCGACCGGCTGTGTCAATCTCCGCCAGGCCGCCCGCGCGCTTGACGGTGGAGTCTATCTCACCATCGCTGCGGCCATTGGTCTCGGCACCGCCCTGCAGGCGACCGGAGGTGCCAATCTGGTCGCCGGATTGATCGCCCAGGTTGCTGGTGACGGCTCGCCGGCGGTGGCGCTGTCGGCGTTGTTCCTCGCTGTCGCCGTTCTCACCAACCTGCTCAGCAACAACGCCTGCGCCGTGCTCTTCACGCCTATCGCCGTGAGTCTGGCCCAACAGCTCGACGCCCCCGTGCTACCGTTCGCGCTCGCCGTGGCGTTCGCCGCCAACTGCTCGTTCGCGACGCCCTTCGGCTACCAGACTAATCTGCTGGTCATGGGCCCCGGCAACTACCGCTTCAAGGACTTCCCTAGCGCTGGCATCCCCCTCACATTGATTATCTGGCTCACGTTCTCCTTGATGATGCCTTGGCTCGTGACCCTATGACCCGGCCGGCGACGGACCAGCCGCGGACCGCTACCCGGCTCGCGACGTTTGCCACGACCGAGTTGCAGCCGTGCCCGTATCTCGACGGTCGCCACGAGCGGCGTCTGTTCAGCCTGATCCACGGTCCTGATGCCGATGCCCGGCATGAGTTGCTGGTGCAGGCGGGCTATCGGCGCAGCCAGAACGTGCTCTACCGACCAGTGTGCCCGGGCTGCACCGCCTGCCGCTCGGTCCGCATACCGGTCGCCGCGTTCCGCCCGTCGCGAAGCCAGCGCAAGCTCTTGAAGCGAAATGCGGACCTGGCAGCGAAGGTCGTGACGCCCAGCTTTTGCGAGGAGCACTACCAGCTTTTTCGCCGCTACATTGAGGGTCGTCACGCCGATGGCGGCATGGCCGAAATGGATCGCGGCAGCTTTCGCCGCATGATCGAGAGCAGCCCGGTAACGACTAGGCTGCTGGAAGTGCGTGACGCGCAGGGTCGGCTTGTCGCCGCCAGCATCACCGACGAGGTCGCGAGCGGCTTGTCGGGTGTCTACAAGTATTTCGAGCCGGACGAGCCGCAGCGGAGCCTGGGGACCTACGTCATCCTCGCCCACGTCACCGAAGCAGCGCGCCGCGGCAAGGACTACGTCTACCTCGGCTATTGGATCGAGGGCTCGGCCAAGATGGCCTACAAGCGGCGGTTTCGACCGCTCGAAGTTCTCGACCAAGCGCGCTGGCGAACCCTCGAGGACGTCGGCGGCGGGTAGCGTCGGCGCCCCGGGAGCGCTATGCGACCCTGGAGCGGCTGGCCGCCCGGCCGGCAATCCGACGTGTGATCAGGAGGAAGAAGAATGCACCGCCGTTCCGTGATGACTTCGCTTGCCGCAGGCAGCGCCGCCGCGGGTGCGGTTGCGAGCCTCGGCTTTCCGCGCCCGGCCCGCGCCCAAGAAACGTTTGAGTGGCGCATGGTCACGACCTGGCCGAAGAACTTCCCCGGCCTCGGCACCGGCGCCGAGCTCCTCGCCCAGCTCATCGACACGATGTCGGCCGGGCGCCTGAAGATCACCGTCTACGGCGCGGGCGAGATCGTGCCTGCGTTCGAAAGCATGGACGCGGTCGGCAGTGGCACCGTCGAGATGGGCCACGGCGCACCTTACTATTGGAAGGGTAAGGTCAACGCCTCGCAGTTCCTGGCGGCCATCCCGTTCGGCATGAACGCCCAGGAGATGAACGCCTGGTATCAATATGGCGGCGGTCAGGCTCTCGCCGACAAGGTCTACGCCGAAATGGGGGCCAAGTTCTTCCCCTCCGGCAATACCGGCGTCCAGATGGGCGGCTGGTT
>CAYUKE010000129.1:0-8853 GCA_964445185.1 uncultured Geminicoccaceae bacterium | reverse complement strand
ACACCGGACCAATACATCAGAAGGGGTGGAGGCGAGGCCAGTTCTCATCGGCCTGACTCATGTACGTCGGAACGTCCGCCTCCCAAAGCTCCTGCGCGCGTGGGTGCACCTGCAGGAACAGGCGGCCATCCTCGATGTCGTAGACCAGCGGATCGCCGGGCGCCTTGTAACCCTGCGACGCGGCCCAGCTACAATAGCCGTCGTAGGCCGGCGCGTAGGCCGTTGGATCGGCGATGAAGGCGTCGCGATTGCCCTCGCTGGCGAAGTACCAGATGGCGCCATTCCAGAAATGGTTGAACCGCGCCTCGCCGCGGGTGGGCGTGTCGTCGAAGTAGGCGACGGCGTCGTAGCCGCCGATCGCCACGGCAAGCTGGTTGCCGGCCTGGACCGGTGCCGCCGCAACCCAACCAGCGACCAGCGCCGCCGTCGCCAATCCCAGCGTCTTCATGCGTTCCTCCACTCGCCAAGAAAACTCGGCAATCAGATAACGCGTGCTGTCTGCGTTGGATAATCACGGGGCCTCACCAAGCTGATGCGCCGCCGTGAGCAGTTGTTGATGCATCGGAAGATCAAAGAAACGTGAGCGCACGTAACTTTCGTGAGCAACACTCAGACGGCAACGACGTGCTGGTCGATCCGGCCGAAAGGGCTGCGCCCGTCGTAGTCGAAAAACTCGATCTCGACGCGATCGCCCGGCTCGAGGAAACGCGTCACCGCCGCCCCCGTCGTCCGCGCCTCGGCTTCCCGCTTCCGCTCGAGCGACGAGAAGCCCGCGTTCGGATCGCGGTTCTCGACGATGCCGCTGCCCATGATCGTGCCGGCGGCGAGCGGTCGTGTCTTCGCCGCGTAGGCAACCAGGTCAGCGTAGTCGAAGCGCATGTCGCGACCGGGGTCCGGCGCGCCGATCTCGATGCCGTTGACCCGGCTGACGAGGCGCCCGAACAGCTTGCCGTCACGCCACGCCGAACCCAGCGAGTCCGGGCTGACAGCCAGCGGTGAAAGAGCCGAGCGCGGCTTTGAGAGAACGAAGCCAAAGCCACGGGCGAGCTCGCCGACGACGACATTGCGCAAAGATAGGTCGTTCAGGACCATGACCAACTTGATGTGGCCGATCGCCTCGTCGCGAGTCACGCCCTGGGGGACGTCGTCGACAACCACCGCGATCTCGCTCTCCAGGTCGAAGCCCCAGCTCGCATCCGGCAGTTCAATAGGGTCGTTCGGCGCGAGAAAAGCGTCCGAAGCACCCTGATACATCAGCGGCGCCTCGTGAAAGCCATGCGGCAGATCGGAGCCGCGGGCGAGGCGAACAAGTGTCTCGTGGGTCAGGTACCCGCTGCCATCAAGAAACTGGTAGCAGCGCGGCAGTGGTGCAATGACGCGGTCGATGGCGAAGGGCGTCGCCTCCGGCGCCTCGTCGGTCTCCAGTTGCTCGGTCAAGCGCTCCAGCACCGGTGCGGCACGGTCCCATCGCTCGAGGGCGCGTTGCAGGCTGTCGGCGACGGCCGCCGCCGGCGTGCAGCGCATATGGTCCGCAGAAACGACGACGAGCCTCCCGTCGCGACCGCGGCCCGGCAGCGAAGCGAACCTCATGATCGTCGGCCTCCCGGAAAGGAAGCCCGTTCAATGCGCCGTCGGGCGCGCGGCGGTCAAGTCTTCGCCGCGCGCGTCGGCGCTGCGTCAGCCGGCGCCCAGTCCGAGCATCCGGCCAAGGCGCATGAAGAAGGTCTCGCCCGACGCGTCGTCGACGCCATCATTGTCGGTGACGGCATAGGCGTTGCCCGCCGCATCGACCGCGAAGCCCTCGACCTTGTCCTGCACGAAGCCCTGATAGCTCGCGAGTTCCGGCAGGAAGTCGTGGACCTCGGTCTTGCTCACTCGCGGCAGCTCGCCGCCCAGCGGCGCGGCCTGCAGTTCGCTCGTCGGCACCGCGTAGACCTTCTTGATGGCAGCGTTCTCGCCGATCTGGTTGTCACGCTCGACGATAAAGACGGTCTCGCCGACGGCCGTGATCTCCGACAGGCCGACCCAGCCCTGGTCGCCCTTGTCGAGCGGGTAGTGGACGGCGCCCCACGTCTCGGTCGCCGGTGTGAAGGCGACGAGCTTCACAAAGCCTTCGGGGTCGTCCTCCCACTCTCGCTGGGTCGCCATCCACAAGGTGCGTTCGTCAGCTTCGCCGATCGCCGTGATGCCTTCGAAGCCGAAGCGGATCTCGACGGCGGCGAGCTCCTCTGGGATCGGCACGGCGTTGATGATCGCGCCCGTGGCATCGACGTGCAGGATCTGGTGCGGAATCTCGCGATCGGTCCGCCCCTCGCTCGCCAGCCAGAAGGTCCCGTCCGGCATGGCGACGATGCCCTCGAGATCGAGACTCTGCGCCGGCTCGCCGTCGCGGGTGACGCTCCGCGCCTCGGTGATAAGCGCTGGGCGCGTCGACGCTTCGACCGTCAGGATTTGCGGATTGCCGCCGTAAAAGCTGTCGGTGACGGCATAGAGCTTGCCGGGCACCAGCGGATCGGCCGCGAGCCCCGAGAGTGCGCCCCAACCAATCGGCACGCCGCTGGCATCGGTTGTCGAGATGATCGTTGGGTAGACGGCATCGGCCTCGCTTCGCTCGAACAGCATCACGTGCGAGCGCGCCCCGCCATCCTCGACGAGATCCGCCTCGTTGGCGACGACAAGAAGATTGCGCTCGGGGAGCGCCTTGGCGCCTTCGGGCGCGATACCGGATGGCAGGAGCTGGAGAAGCTCCGGGGCGCCGCCCGTGTCGCGATAGACGCCGACGACCGACCCGCGCTCGGAAAGGACGAAGATGTGCGTCTCCTCGTCGAAGACGCCGACTTCGAGGCCCTCGGGCTCCACGCCCTTGTTCTCGCTGCGCTCGTCCGGGTAGTGGCCGAGGCGCGCGACCGCGTACTCGAAGCTGAGCCCGCTCTCGTAGAGCACCTCACCGGCCGTGCTCATGATCGTGAAGCCGCGGCTGCCGCCTTCGTAGTCGCCCTCGTTGGCGATGACGAAACGCTCGCCGTCGAGCCACTTCACCGCGTCCGGCTCGCGCTTGACGCCTGCGAGCGAACCCGTGAAGGCGATCGCGCCGTCCTCGGCGACATCGACGTTCCGCAGGTCGACAGCGCCGGCGGAGAAGTGCGCCGTCACCTCGCCGGACGTCCCGTCGACGATGGCGATATGGTTGTTCTCCTGCAGCGTGACGACGACGAGGCCGTCCGCGTTGACGTCGACGAACTCGGGCTCGGGGTCTTCGGGCGCGATCTCGGCGAGACCGGCGAGGTCGACGTTGCGTAGTGTGTCGCAATCGGGCGTGCCGTCTTCGCCGAGGTCGACCAGCACCAGTGAGCCACCCGGCAACTGCGGGATGACGCCGTCGTTGAGGTCCTCGTCGCGCTCGTTCTCGATGGCAACCGCCAGGAACGCGCCGTCAGGCGCGGCGCCGACGCTGTCGGGCTGGCCAGGCAGATCGCAGCTGGCAACGATCTCGCCGCCGTCGATCGCAACCGCGTCAAGGCGGCCCGTCGGCTCGGTGTAGCTCGCCGAGGTGTTGACGCCGACGAGGACGACCGCGCCGACCACCGTCACCGCGGTCGGCTCGCCATCGATCGGAACCACGCCCGCGGGTGCCGGGCTCGCCGGATCGGCGATGTCGATCATGCCGATCGCACCGAGGGGGCTGTCCGAATAGACCAGCATCGAGCCGTCCGGCGAGGCGGCGATGATCTCTGCCGACGTCTCCGTCGCCGGGTCGACCTCGGCCGGCAGGTTCGACGCTACCGGGAACGACGCAATACGGTTGAACGTCATGTCGGCTAGGGCGGCGCCTGCGGTGGAGGTAAGCAGGGCGGCGGTCAGCGCGCCGACAGCGACTGTCGTTCTCATGCGTGTTCTCCCGGGACCGGTTGTTGCTGATTCGATCTGGAACAGTCGCGTGACAGTTTCATGATGATAGGCACGGGCGACGCTCAACCCGTGGCCCCCAAGCCGGCCGCGATCGCGTTGATGCTCAACAGCAGCTCCGGCACCAGCGCCTCAGCGCGAACGTCGTCGCCGCTGTCGCGCGCCGTGCGCCACACGTCGAGCAGCGCCACCTGATGCCGGTGCAGCGGCGCCAGCGCCGCATCGCGAAGGTCGCGCATCCGTTGAATCTTCGGTCGCGCGCCCGCGGGCGGCGCGGCGGAGCGCGCCTCCAACACCACACCGAAGCGCTTGTGCTCGTCGATGACCATCGCCAGCAGGCGGTCGCGCACTTCGGTGTCCGGCACGAGCGCGGCGTAGTCCGCCATGACGGAGGGCGACGCTGTCGCCCAGGCCGTGGCGGCGTTGCTGACCATGTAGTGAAACGGCGCCCACCGTGTTGCCTCCGTCTTGGCACGGCCGAGCGCGGCGAACAGCTCCGGGCTGTCGTCGCGCACGGCAGCGAGCGCGGTGCCGAGACCGTACCAGCCCGGAATCCCGAAACGCGACTGGTTCCAGGCGAAAACCCAGGGAATGGCACGCAGGTCCGCGAGCGTCCGGGTGCCGGTACGCCGGGCGGGTCGCGAGCCGATCCGGCTCTGTTCGATCGCATCGATGGGCGTCGCCCGCTCGAAGAAGCCGATGAATCCGTCGGCGGTGACGAGCCCGCGGTAAGCGGCCCGGCTCGCCGCGGCGATGCCATCCATCGCCACCAGGAGTTCCGCCGGATCGGGCGCGCTGACCCGGTCGCCGAGCGTCCGCCCGACGGTGCCGGCGAGCAGCAGCTCCAGATGATGCGCAGCGGTCACCCGGTTGGCGTACTTCTGAGCGATCGTCTCGCCCTGCTCGGTGAGCCGGAGATCGCCTTGGAGCGTCGCCCGCGGCAGCGCGGCGAGAAAGCGGTGCGTCGGCCCGGCGCCGCGACCGATCGTGCCGCCGCGGCCGTGAAAGAAGCGGATGCGCACGCCATGCCGGCGACCGACCTCGGCTAGGGCCTGCTGCGCCCGGTAGAGCCCCCAGAAGCTGGCGGCGAAACCGCCGTCCTTGCCGCTGTCGCTGTAGCCGATCATGACTTGCTGCACCGGCTCGCTGCCGCCCTGTTGCCGGGCCAATGAACGCCGCACCACAGGCTCGTCGAGGAAGGCGGCGAGGATCTCCGGCGCCGCGTGGAGGTCATCAATGGTCTCGAAGAGCGGCACGACCGGGAGCGGACACCAAACGCCGTCGTGGTCACGCCTGAGCAGACCGGCGTCGCGTGCGAGAACGAAGACGGCGAGGAGGTCCGCAGCACTTCGGGTCATGCTGACGATCAACGCGCCGAGGCCATCGCCCCCGTGGTCGTCGAGATGCGTCGCGAGTACGCGGTAGGCGCCGAGCACCGCGGCGGCTTCGTCGCCGACCACGTCGTTCGCGTGGACGAACGGACGGGAGGTCGCGAGCTCCCGGCGGAGCAGCGCGAGCCTCCGTTCGGTCGGCCAGGTGGGAAACGCCTCCGCGTCGGGCTCGCCCGCCGCGTCGAGCAACTGGCTCAACGCCCGGTCGTGAAACGCGCTGTTCTGGCGAACGTCGAGCACGGCCAGATGCAGGCCGAAGGTCCGAACCAGCTGCAGGACCGGGTCGACGTCGCTCTGAGCCAAGCGCTCAGCGCCAACGGCCAGCAGGGCTGCGCGCAGCTTGAGCAGGTCCGCGACGAGTTCGGACGCGCGGCGGTAAGGGTTGGCGCAGGGCACCTCGCCGGCAACCGGCAGCGCGGCGCGCATCAAGTTGACCGCCTGCCGCCACGGCTCGTCGGGGTTGCGCGCAACGGCGGCGCGGCCCGCCTCGCCGAGGGCATCGGCGCGCGCGGCGATCCATCGCTCGAGGTCGATGGCCGGCGGCTGGCGGCGCACGGAGAGGCTGACGCGACCGGCGAGAGTCTCCAGGTGCGCGTCGATCAGCCCGACGGCATCCGCCCGGAAGGTCGCGAGCGTGGCCCCGGTGATCTCGGCGGTGACGAACGGGTGCCCGTCGCGGTCACCGCCGACCCAGTCGCCGAAGCGTAGGATCGGCCGCGCCAGCGGATCGGCGAGCAGGTCCGCGGCGAAGCCGGCACGGGCCCACGCCGCGCGCAGCCGCTGCTCGACCCACGGCAGCACCTCGGGGAAGACCTGCGTTAGATAGTGGCGGATGCTGCGCAGCTCGTCCGTGACCGCCGGCTTGTCGAGATAGATCTCGCCCGTGCGCCAGAGCAGCTCGATCGCGGCGGTCACCTGCGCCTCGAGATCCGCCCGCTCCGAGGGAGTCCACATCTGATTTTCAAGCTCCACCAGGAGCAGGTAAAGCGCGCGGTGGTGGCGGAGCACCGTCTGCCGCTTGGCCTCGGTCGGATGCGCGGTCAGCACCGGCTCGACGCGCACCTCCTTGAGCGCGCCTGCGACGTCGACGTCGCCCAGGCCGGCTTCGCGCAGCCGAGCGAAGTGCTGGTCCCAAGAGCCCGCCTCGCCAACCAAACGGCCCTCGGCCTCGCTTGCCCGACGCGCTTGCGCGATCGAGTTCTCCTCGGCCTGGTCCAGGAGCTGGAATGCGATCGAGGCAGCTTGCAGGCAGCGCTCGGCACCCTCAGCGGGCCAGGCCGCGGGCGCGCCGCCGTCACCGGCCCAGCGCTCCCGCCAGGGCAGGCATCGCGCCACCTGGTCTTCGCCCAACTCCTCAAGGACCAGGGCGAACGACCGCATCAGCATGGCAAGCGTCGTCTCGACCTTTGCCCCGCGTGGGTCCGGTTGCATTTCGCGCCTCCCCCCTGTCGACAGCCAATGGTCAGGTCGGCGCGCCGACGACGCCAGTCTTTTTCGCCTCATCGTGTGGCGTGGGTTCGGGGCCGCCCTGGGCTATGTAGGGACCAAGCCCTGGCGGAGAACTTGATGCAGTGGACCGAGCGTCTGTTCGACCCGGACGCACCCGCGGACGCCGCACCGCCGCGTGCGCTCGCCGGATTCGTCGGCTGGCTGATGCGCGGCGCGTGGCCGGCGGTGGCTCTCTTGGGGATCGTTTCCGCGCTCGTCGGCCTCTCCGAAGCGGCGGCTGCCCTCCTCATCGGTTGGATCGTCGACGCAACAGCGACGCAGGGCGTCGGCTTTCTAACCGCGCAGGCGCCGTTGCTCGCGGCGGCCGCGCTCTTCTTTCTGCTGGTTCGTCCGGGCCTGATGATCGTCTCCAGCGCACTGACCAGCCGCGCGCTTGGGCCCGGCCTGTTCCACCTCGCCGTCGGCCGCCTGCACAACCACACACTCGGCCAGAGCCTCCGCTTCTTCGAGGACGATTTCACCGGGCGGCTCGCGCAAAAGCAGCTCCAGACCGCGAACGCGCTGACCGAGACAACGAACGAGATGATGAACTCGATCGGGTTCGCGCTCGCCGCCGCAATCGGAGCGCTCGGTGCGTTGGCGGCGGCCGATCTCCGCCTCGGTGGGGTGCTCGCGCTGTGGCTCGGCGCCTACGCGGTCCTCGTCCATCGCTTCCTGCCGCGGATCCGCCGGTTGGCGCAGCGGCGCGCCGAAGCCCGGGCGGCGCTCTCGGGCCAGCTGGTCGACAGCCTGTCGCACATGGCGACGGTCAAGCTGTTCGCCCACGCCGGGCGCGAGGCAGCCGCCAGCCGAGTGGCGCTCGCCCACTACCGTCAGGCGGCGCTCGCCTTCGGCCGCACAGTCCAGCATTTCCGCGCGGGGCTCGCGATCCTGGCCGGGCTGCTTCCGGTGATCCTGGTTGGCGCGGCGCTCTGGCTCTGGACGAGCGACGCGGCGAGCGTCGGCGTTGTCGCCGTTGCGGGCTTCCTGGCGCTGCGGCTCAGCCAGATGAGTGGCTGGGTGTCGTTCACCGCGATGAACATCTTCAGCAATGTCGGGGTGATCGAGGACGGCATGGCGACGTTGAGCCCAGCCCACGGGGTCGTCGATCGTCCTGCTGCACGCAGTGCCGGCCGTGCGAAGGGTGCCGTCGCCTACGAGGACGTCGTCTTCCGCTACGGGCGCGAACGCGGCGGCGGCCTCGAAGGCTTCTCCCTCGCCGTTCGACCGGGCGAGAAGGTGGCGTTGGTCGGGCGCTCGGGCGCCGGCAAGTCGACGGCGCTAGCCGTCCTCCCGCGCCTCTACGACGTCGAGGAGGGTCGGATCACGCTCGACGGCACCGACATCCGCGACCTAACCCAGGATCATCTCCGCCGGCAGATTGCGTTCGTCACCCAAGAGACGGCGATGTTCAATCGGTCCGCGCTCGACAACATCCTCTACGGGCGACCCGAGGCGGGCCGGGGGGCGGCGGTGGCCGCAGCGACCGAGGCCGCGGCGCACGACTTCATCCGTGACCTCGAGGACCATCGGGGCCGGCGCGGCTACGACGCCCATCTGGGCGAGCACGGCGTCAAGCTCTCGGGCGGCCAACGCCAGCGCATTGCGCTCGCCCGCGCGATCTTGAAGGACTCGCCGATCCTCGCCCTCGACGAGGCGACGGCGGCGCTCGACAGCGAGACCGAGGCCCAGGTGCAGCAGGCTCTCGAGCGGCTGATGGCCGGGCGCACCGTCCTCGCCATCGCGCACCGGCTGTCGACGATCGCGCGCATGGACCGCATCGTCGTGCTCGACCGTGGCCGCGTCGTCGACGACGGTGACCACGCTAGTCTGCTGAGCGCCGGCGGGATCTACGCCGATCTCTGGGCTCGCCAGTCGGGCGGCTTCATCGGCCTCGACGCCGCCGCGGAATGAGGGCCGACCGCGATGTTAGTAGCGGCGTCGGGCGGGCTTCATCGTTTGCGCTGGGAGCAGCAAGGCGTCTGGTTGTGGCGATCGGTGGCTGGGTTCGCCGACGGTCGGCCGGTTGGGGCCCGCGTCCAGATCGCTCCGACCTGGCTGCGCGGCG
>CAYUKE010000128.1:0-8883 GCA_964445185.1 uncultured Geminicoccaceae bacterium | reverse complement strand
CGGATTGCGCTCCAACCGACAGGTTGACGGGCGCCATCAACGACGAGACCACCAGATAGTTGGCAGTCGTCGGCAGGCCCATGCCAAGGATCAACGACAGCACTGCGACCAAGATCAAGAGCAGCATGAGGTTGCCGCCGGAGATCGTCTCGATGACCTGGCCGATGACCTGATGCGCGCCGGTCAGCGAGATCGTGCCGACGATAATGCCGGCAGCGCCGGTGGCGACACCAATGCCGATCATGTTGCGGGCGCCGAAGACGAGACCACCGACGAAATCTGCCCAGCCGCGCGCGATCTGAGCGACAGTGTCGCCTTGGGCGCGGAAGAGGTGCTTGAGCGGGCGATGCGTCAGGATCACGACGATCATTGCTAGCGTCGCCCAGAAGGCGGAAAGCGCCGGCGACAAACGATTCAATGGTCCGGTGTCGACCATCAGGTTCCAGACGAGCACGAAGATCGGCAGGCCGAAATAAAGCCCGCCGAACAAGGTCGGCGTCAGCCGCGGTGCGTTGATCACAGCGGCATTGGGGTCGTCGACCTCCAGATCCGGAAAGCGCGCGGCGACGGCTACCAGCGCCACATAGGCCACCGCCAGCAGAAC
Source organism: uncultured Geminicoccaceae bacterium (assembly GCA_964445185.1). Classification (GTDB taxonomy): domain Bacteria; phylum Pseudomonadota; class Alphaproteobacteria; order Geminicoccales; family Geminicoccaceae; genus JAAAPF01. The sequence continues at coordinate 8,279 of CAYUKE010000128.1, read as the reverse complement.
CAGCGCCGCATAGACCGACTGGCCAGGCATCAGCGGTTCGAGGGCAAGCCGTAGTAGGATGACCAAGCCGGTGACAACGCCCATGGCGATGAAGCCGGTCAGGAACAGGAGCAGGATCAGCGGCACGCCGATCGATCGACCTGGCTTCTCAAGGCCGCGCAAGCCGAGCTTCAAGCTCTCCAGATGGACGATGTAGAGGAGCGCGATGTAGGAGATCACCGCGGGCAAGAACGCGTGCTTGATCACCTCGACATAGGGAATGTTGACGTATTCGACCATCAAGAAGGCGGCCGCGCCCATCACCGGTGGGGTCAACTGGCCGTTGGTCGACGACGCGACCTCGACCGCGCCGGACTTCTCCGCGGGAAAGCCAATTCGCTTCATCAAGGGGATGGTGAAGGTCCCGGTAGTGACGGTGTTGGCGATCGACGAGCCGGAGATCATGCCAGTCATCGCCGACGAGAGGACGGCTGCCTTGGCCGGACCGCCGCGCAGGGCGCCGAGCAACGCGATCGCCACCTTGATGAACCAATTGCCGCCGCCGGCCCGCTCCAACAGCGCGCCGAACAGAACAAACAGGAAGATCATCGTGGTGGACACGCCCAAGGCGACGCCGAACACGCCTTCCGTTTGCATCCAGTAGTGGCCCATCGCCTTGGCCACCGAGGCGCCACCGTAGTTGGTGATGTTGCTGATCCACTCGACGTTGCCGCCGAACAGCGTGAAGCAGAAGAAGACGCAGGCGATGATCGTGAGCGGCAAACCGAGCGAACGATACACTGCGATCATCAGCGCGATCATGCCGATCGATGAGACCACGATATCGGTGCTGGTCCATAGACCCGGGCGCAGCGCGATGGAGTCCCGGAAGACGACGAGATACAGGCAGGCACCGACCCCAAGACCGGCGATCACCCAGTCGTAGAGCGGAATTCGATCCTTAGGCGCACCCCGCCAAAGCGGGAAGGCGAGCGTTGCCAACGCCAACGCAAAGGCGAGGTGGATGAAGCGGGCCTGCGCGACGATGTTCGCGAAGTCGCTGATCCCTGTCGCGCGTGCAAGCGTCGTCGGCAGCGCCGACGCGATGTACAGCTGAAACAGTGACCAGGCCAAGCAGAGGCCGATGATGAGCCGACCTTGCCACCCGGCGGGTGAACGCGCGCCTGTATCGGCTTGGGCGACCAGGTCCTGGGCATCGGGCCGTCCCGAGGCTAACGCATCGGCCGCCATCTGTTCTCTCCCCGGTCACCGCGCGTGAGGCGAGGCGCCAACGCGCCTCGCCTCGCTCAGGCGCAAGAATCGTGCCGATAGCTCACTCGGAGAGGCCGAGTTCCTCGTAGGCACGCACCGCACCCGGATGCATGGGCGCGGACAGGCCGTCGCTCACCATCTCCTCGACGGCGAGATTGGCGAACGCGGGATGCAGGTCGCGGAAATCGTCGATGTTCTCCATGACCGCCTTGGCGACGACGTAGACAATCTCCTCCGGCACCCGCTCGTGCGTCACGAACGTGGCGCCGACACCGAAGGTGATCACATCCTCATCATTGCCCCGGTACAGGCCGCCTGGAATGGTTGCCACGCGGTAATAGGGGTTCTCCTCGACGAGCGCCTCGATCGGCTCACCGACGACGGAGACGAGCCGCGCGTCGCACGTCGTCACCGCTTCCTCGATGGCCGCCGCCGGATGGCCGACGGTGTAGATCATCGCGTCGATGTTACCGTCGCACAGCTGGCGGGGCATCTCCGCACCGACGAACTCGGTCGCCAGCGCGAAATCGTCCATGGTGATGCCGAACGCCCCCATCACGACCTCCATGGTCGCCCGCTGGCCCGAACCCGGGTTGCCGACATTGACCCGCTTGCCGGCCAGATCCTCGAAGCCTTCGATGTCGCTGTCGGCGCGAACGACGAGCGTGAACGGCTCCGGATGCACCGAGAACACGGCACGAAGGCCGGGCACCGGCGTGTCAGCAAACCGGGAGCTGCCGTTGTACGCGTGGTACTGCCAGTCCGATTGGGCGACGCCGAACTCCAGCTCGCCGGCGGCGATGGTGTTGATGTTGTAAACGGAACCACCCGTCGACTCGACCGCGCAGCGGAGGCCGTGGTCCTGGCGATCGCGATTGACCAAGCGGCAGATGGCGCCGCCCGTCGGGTAATAGACGCCCGTCAGGCCGCCCGTGCCGATCGAAAAGAACTGCTGTTGAGCAACGGCGACCTCCGCGGTCAATGCGGCGACAGCGGCGGCGCTGGCGAGCGCGACGGTCTTGAACATGCGCATGTGTGTTCTCCCAGACGATGGTGCTTAGGAACAAAGCGTGCCTGTAGAGAAATAGTGCCGTCAAGCCAACGGACCGCCCCCGAAGCGCTCACTGGGGCGCACGACCGCTGGTCATGCGCGTCCAGACGCCGTCACGATCCACCAGCGCGTGTTTCAGGGCTGCCAGCACGTGCACCGCAAGTAGCGCGATCAGCAACTTGCCGAGAATATCGTGGGCGCGCTTGAAGATGCCCTCAAGCTCGGCGTTCGGGCCCAGCAGGTGCGGCACCTCGATGACGCCAAAGGCGACCGTCGGAATGCCGAGCGTACTGGTGGCGCTCATCAGGTAGCCCGTCAGCGGCAGCAGAACCATGAGCAGGTAGAGCATGAGGTGGGAGATGGCAGAGGCACGCCGCACCAAGGGCGATGTCTCTGCCGGCAACGCCGGAACCGGCTGGACGGCCCGCCAAGCCAGGCGCAGCAGGATGAGCGCCGCGAGCAGCAGTCCGAACGATTTGTGCCATTGGTAGATCGCGAACTTGGTCTCGAAATCGGTGTCCGGCAGGGTGACCATGTATGTGCCCACCGCAAGCATGCCGACAATCAACACCGCCATGCTCCAGTGCAGCGTTCGCGCAACCAGACCCCAGCTCGTCCGGGTATTGCCGATGGCCATGTCCGTCACTCTGCGCGAGTTGCCACGATCGCGAACCTTAGCGCCACCTCCGGCGCGACCGAGACGCCGAAGACAGCGCCCGCCGGCCCGACGTTGAACGCCGTGCGCATTAGCTCGGAGGTGCCGGTCGCTGTCGCCGTTTCGCCGTCGACGACCACGTCGAACATGATTGGCACGGGCTGGTCGACGCCCTTGAGCGCCAACGTGCCGTCGGCTCGATAGCCGTCGCCGTCGGCGGCGAAACCCTGGGCCGTGTAGACCGCGCGTGGGAAGTCCTCGGTGTGGAACCAAGCCGAGCCCTTGGCGATCTCCTCGCGCTCGCCGCCGCCGATGGCGATGCTGGCGACATCGACATCGAGCCGCACCGACGACCCTTCGAGGTCATCCGGGGCGAAGCGGATCTCCGCGTCGAAGCTCTCGAACGAGCCGCTGACTTCGGCATCGTTCTGGCGACCGACGAACTCAAGGCTGCTGCTGGACCTGTCGAGTTCCCAGAGCGGCGGTTGCGCAGCGGCGGGAGCGGCAAGCCCCACGATGGCGATCGGGATCACGAACGCGCGCATTGTCTTCCTCCACGTTGACGTGGTTCAGAAATGGCGCCTTCGCTGGTGCCTACCAGTGTCGATCCGTGATCAGGCTGTTTCCGATCGAGCGACGGGAGAGGGTACGTCGGCCGTGTCGTCAAGCGTGCTGACCAGACGGACCCTGCTCGCTCTGAGCTTGCTCGCGCCGGTCGGTCCCGCGCACGGGGCGCGGTTCGCTTCCGAGCTCGCTGCCTTCGCCGCCGAGGATGCCCGGCAGCGCTCGCCCGACGCCGCCCTGCTCTTCGTCGGCAGCTCGACCATCCGGCTGTGGCCAACGCTTGAGCAGGACTTCGCACCCTACCCGGTTGTCGGCCGCGGTTTCGGCGGGGCGACGCTGGCCGAGGTTCTGGATCATTGGGCGCTGTTGTTCCTGCCGCATCGGCCGGCGGTGACGTTCCTCTATGCCGGGGAGAACGACATCGCGGAAGGTGCGGCCCCAAGCGCCGTCCTCGACCGCTTCGTCACCCTACGTCGACGGCTGGCGAGCACGCATCACGCGGACACGCCGCTGGTGTTCATCAACTTGAAGCCCAGTCCCGCCCGCTGGGACGCTTGGGACCGCATGCAGCAGGTCAACGCGGCAATCGCTCGGCTGCCGCCGGATCTCGCACCCACCGCGGTGGTCAACACCGAGCGCTTCGCGTTGACCGAAGCGGGGCGCCCGGACCCGCTGCTGTTTGAGGCCGACGCGCTCCACTTCGGGCCGGCAGGCTATCGTCTCCTGGCGAAGGCATCGTTCGCAGCGCTAGCCGAAGTGACAATCCCTCACACCGGCCATCGTTAAGCGCCCGTTTACCGCCCCTTGCGACCTTGCCGTACCCGCCACCTCGGAAGCTGCCGTGTCCGATCAGCTGTCCCGCGACATCGACTTTCTCCAGCGCGCCGCCGACAACGGCAACGCGGAGGCGATGTTCTTGCTCGGCGTCTGCTACGCCCAGGGCGATCGACTCGAGCAGAATTTCCGGGCGGCAGCGAAGTGGTTTCACGAGGCGTCGCGCAAGGGGCATCCGGCGGCGACCACGAGCCTCGGCTTCCTGTACTCGCGCGGCCGCGGCGTCAGGTTGGACCAGAAGCTCGCCTACAAGCTGATCGCGGAAGGCCAGAGCCTCGGCGACCCGACGGCTGGCCAGCTTCTGCCGCGACTGCGCCAACAGATGAGCCCGCCGATGCTGAAGGAAGCAGAACGCTTGGCGGCCAACAGCCGAGTGCTCTAGGGCGTCGCGCCCAGCTCGACGACGAACAGCTAGGCCGACGTGCCCACGCGGGCCGGTATCCACGCGCGCTCGCGCCGTCCCAACGCCGACCGCAAGCGCTGCAGAACCCGCAGCCCGGGCTCCTCGATCACCAGCGTGAACAGATGCGCCAGCGCAAGGACGGCCGCGACGTAGAGGACGCCGAGCACAATCACGTCGATGTCGAAGTTGACACGCGCGTAGGCGACCACCGTGTACAGCAGCGGCACGTGAACGAGGTAGAGGGGGAAGGAGATGCGGCCGAGCCAGCGGGCGATCGACGTGTCGAAGAGCGCCGCCAACCGGCCGTGGTTGAGCACGCCATAGAGGATCAGCGTCGCCGCGATGACCGGGAGCAGGCCTTGGGGATAGCCGAGAGCCAGCGCCTCCGGCACCTCAGGCAATCCGATCCGCTCGTGCGCGCCCTGCCCCGGGGCGCCGAGAAGCATGCCGACCACGAAGGCGATGACCGGGACGATCGCATAGCGCGCCCGGACGCCCGCGCGTACGCAGACCTCGTACAGGACCACGCCGGTGACGAAGGCAAGAAAAGGCAGCGTCATCAGGGCCACGGCTAGGACCGAACACCCTAGCAGCGCGACGAAGACGAGATGGGAGCGCGCTCCGGTTAGCCAATAGATGATGAAGATGCCAACCGAGCCGATCAGCTCGTATTGCATCGTCCAAAGGACATTGTTGAAGCTTGACCAGCCGTTCTTGAAGCTGCCAAGGAGCCCGTCATAGACCGCATAAAAGAACGATGGGATATCGCCTTGGAACGTGTAGCCAAGCCATTTGGACGGCGTCGCCATGTCGGCTTCGAGCGCTAGCGTCGCGGTCGGTAGCAGCGTCAAGAGGCCCCACGCCAGCAACACGCTCACGGTCATCGGAACGGCGAGGCGGAAGTAGCGAGTGACGAGGTTGGTGACGATCGAGTCGTGGCGACGCTGCGCCGCCGCGGCGATGACGAAGCCCGACAGCACGAAGAACACGGAAACGGCGAACGGCCCGTTCCACAAGATCGCGATCGGGGTATCGGCCGCCGCGACCGGCCCCGGCACCATGTCCGGCACCGCCCAGGGCACCAACAGGCAGAGGAAGTGAAACACTACGACGATGAACGCCGCCACGCCCCGGAGACCGTCGAGTGCCGTGACCCGGTTGCCCATGCGACTACTACCGACTTAGAAGCGTCGAGTCTGACGCCGGAGAAGGACGCCTATCTTCAAGCGATATCGATATATAGGGTATGTAGAGGTTAAGTTCGGGTCAATCGGGGCATTTCGCTCGGCAGCATCGGGCACCCTTAGAGTGACCCGACTGCCACGGGTTTGCCGCTGCGCTGTTTCTAGGCAGCGGACCGGCGTTCGGGTACACGGCTGCTCTGGGATGCCTGGGCGCAGGTGCCAGGCCGGTCGTCGGCGGAGGGGACACTCGTGAACACGCAAGCCGCGCTTCCGACGCGCCCGCGGCGACGTTGGCCGCGTCGTCTGGCCTGGATCTTCGGCGTCGTGCTGGTGATCCTCGCGCTCATCCTCTTCGTCCTGCCGACACCGCTTACCCGCTTCCTCGTCGGCCGTCAGCTCGACCAGCTCGGCATCCCCCACGAGGGCATCGACACCGTCGTCGTCGATCTCTGGAACAGCCATGCGCGCGTCGGTCCGTTGCTCGTTGGTGGCGGGGAGGCGGGACCAGCCCGGGTCGGCAACGTCGACATCACCTATTCCCTGGAAAACATCTTCCAGGCGCGCGCGCTGCTCGAGACCTTCACCATCAGCGGCGTCGACATCACGGTTCGTCGCCTCGAGGATGGGTCGATCGAGGTCAACGGCATCGCGCCTCCCGCCTTCGCGGAAGGCGAAGCCGCGGAGCCGACCACCGAGGATGCGGAGGGTGTCGAGGGCGGCGGTCTGCCGATCCCATTAGGACTGGCGACGCTCGCCTTTGAGGACAGCCGTCTGATCCTTGAGGACTACACGGGCGGCAGCCTGACGCTGGACCTTGAGCGGTTCGCGCTCGAGGGCTTTCGAAGCTGGGAGCCGGAGATCCCGGGTCGGTTCGAACTGACCGGCTCGCTCAACGACATGCCTTTGGCCTGGGAAGGCACGGCGACCCCCTTCGCGACACCGATCGAGCTGGTCCTCGAAGGCGGCCTCGAGGGCGCCACCATCGACAAGATGGCGCTCTTCACCGGGCCTACTGGCCTCGCGCGCCAGGCCGGACTGTTGCGCACGCATGGACGGCACGAATACACGCTGGGGGCCGACGGGACGCTGACGGGTTCGAGCGTCGGGACCGTCGATGTCGAAGACGTCGACATCGCGACGGAGGCGGGTGACGCCGCATCGGCGACGAGTGTCGGCCTTACCTACGAACTCGCCCCGGCGATCGCCGCGGACAACACGGTCGAGGTTACCGGCGAGATCGGCGGCCGAGCCGAAGCGCTTGCGGTCACCACCGCCGCTGGTCAGGCGGTCGAGCTGGGCGTGGCGGAGCTGGCTGCGGCGGAGATCGACCTGATCAAGGGCGCCGACATGCGCAACCCGGATGCGGAAGCGGCGGCGGCCGGCGAGGCGGCCGCAGGCTCGGCGCCGACCATCCTCGAGGCGTTGGCGCAAGCGCTGATCGCGCTCGGCCAGCAGGTGATGGCGCACGAGGTGAGCGGGACCGCACGCCCATCCCTCGCGCTCGAGAACGTGACCGCGACGCTGCCAGGGCCCGACGGGGCGACGCAGGTGACCGTGCAGCGCATGACGGCCGAAGCGTCGGAGGTGAGCGCCCAAACACGAGGCATCGATTGGGAGCTATCCTCCAACCTGGCGCTCGCCGTCGAGGGTACCGCGGTCGACAGCGCCGCAGCGCCGGGCGTTCGCGCGACCATCGATCGCGTTGCGTTGACGGCGGAGGAAGTGGCCGCCGAGCGGCGCGGCGACGACGCCTCGCTCGTCTTCGACTTCGGCCTCGCCGTGGCCGGCAGCAGCGCCCAGACCGGGGACGGCGTCGATGTTGCGCTCAGCGCCTTCGAGCTGGGCTCCGACGGCATGAACCTCGCCCGCGCCGGCGGCCAGCGGACCCTCGAGGGCCCACTCGCGCTGACGGCGAGCGGCCTTGCCGGCACCGTGGCCGGCGGCGACGCGCCGGTCGACCTCAACCTGGCGAGCGTCGCCTTGGATTTGCCGTCGCTGACGGTTGATGAGCCGGACGGCATCGCCGTGCGCACCGCCGGCACCCTCAACACCGGGCAGATCGAAGCGGCGGTGGCCGGCACGACGCCCTTGTCGTTCGCCAGCAGCGGCGTCGCCGTCGGCATCGCTGAGATCGCCGCCGGTGCCGGTGGCGCGGTCCAGGGCACGCTCGACGTGACCGTCAACGAGATCGCCATCGACGCCGGCGACGGCGACGGCGACGCAGCGCAGAAGGCCAACGTGGCCGAGACCCGCGTGTCCGCCATCGAGGTCGCCTTGCCCGAGGCCGTCGCAATCGACCGCATCGACATCAACGGCCTCGCAGCCGAGCTCGGCTTG
>CAYUKE010000127.1:0-8955 GCA_964445185.1 uncultured Geminicoccaceae bacterium | reverse complement strand
GACTGGATCTTGGCCATCGCCTTGATCAGCGGCGCCGGCCCGCCGGCATAGCCGATCCGCCAGCCGGTCATGGCATAGGCCTTCGACACGCCGTTGACGGTCAGCGTCCGCTCGTAAAGCGACGGCGCCACCTGGGCGGGCGTGGTGAAGGTGAAGTCGTCATAGACAAGGTGCTCGTACATGTCGTCGGTCATCACCGCGACGTGCGCGTGCCGCTCCAGGACCGCGCAAAGTGCTTCCATCTCGGCCCGCGTGTAGGCGGCACCGGTCGGGTTGTTCGGCGAGTTCAGGATGACCCAGCGGGTGCGTGGCGTGATCGCGGCTTCGAGATCGTCGGGTCGCAGCTTGAAGCCGGTCTGCTCCGGGCAGGTGACGACGACCGGCTCGCCGCCTGCGAGCAGCACCATGTCGGGATAGGAGACCCAATAGGGCGCCGGGATCACGACCTCGTCGCCAGGGTCGAGGGTGGCCATCAGCGCGTTGTAGAGGACCTGCTTGCCGCCGGTGCCGACCGTGACCTGCTCGGGCGCGTACGTAAGGTCGTTCTCGCGCGCGAACTTGCTGCAGATCGCGGCCTTGAGCGCCGGCGTGCCGTCGACGGCGGTGTACTTCGTGTCCCCGGCGCGGATCGCCGCGATCGCCGCGTCCTTGATGTGGTCCGGCGTGTCGAAATCGGGCTCGCCGGCGCCGAGGCCTATCACGTCGCGGCCCTGTGCCTTGAGCTCGCGGGCGAGGTTGGTGACCGCGATGGTGGGCGAAGGTTTGATGCGGTCGAGCCGCGCGGCGGTTGCAATCATCCCCGGTCTCCCGATTGACGGACGAGACCTGTAGCAGGCTGGGCGAGGGGATGTCGATTTGCCCCGCGTCGGCAGCGTGCCGCGCCGGCGTGGCAACGCGGCCATCGCGCCTACATGCTCAGCAGAGACGACGGCGAGGTTGGGAGAGGTGATGGCAGAAGTGCTGGTGATCGGCGCGAGCCGCGGGGTCGGCATGGCGACGGTGAAGCGCGCGTTGGCGGCGGGTCATCGGGTTCGTGCGATGGCGCGCTCGGCGGACGGCATCCGGATCGACGACGACAAGCTCCAGCGCGTTTCGGGCGACGCTCTGGTCGCGCGCGACGTCAAGGCGGCCCTCGAAGGTGTCGATGCGGTGATCCAAACGCTCGGGGTCGCCGCGCGGCCGAGCGCGCTCGTGCGCCGCACGCGCTTCTTCTCCGAGGCGACGCGCCTGCTGGTCGGGGCGATGGAGGCCGCGGCGGTGCGGCGGCTGATCTGCCTGACCGGCTTCGGTGCCGGCGACAGTCGCAATCAGGGAGGCTTCCTCTATGACGCCACGTTCAACCTGTTTCTCGGTCGGATCTACGACGACAAGAACGTCCAGGAGCACCTGATCCGCAACAGCGAGCTCACATGGACGATTGCCCGACCTGTCATTCTCACGAATGGCCCGGCAACGGGTGCCTATCGCGCGCTGCTCGACCCGCGTCAGTGGCGCGGCGGCTTCATCTCCCGCGCGGACGTGGCCGATTTCCTCGTGGCCCAAATCGAGTCGGAGGCATTCGTTCGCAAGACGCCGGTCCTGATCGGCTGAGCGCCGCCAATCGTCGACGGCTAGCTGCGCGCCCGAAGGAGCGGCGGCTGCCGTTGCGTCCGCGGCCCGAGCGCATTCTCGAGCGCCGCGGCAACCCGAAGCAGCGCGTCCTCCCGGCCGATCCACGCGACAAGCTGACAGCCGATTGGCAGGCCGTCCGCGGTGAAGCCACAAGGCACCGAGATCGCCGGCTGGCCGGTCATGTTCCAGGGATAGGTGAACGGGCACCAGTCCCATTCGCCGCTCGTCCCCGGAGGCTGATCGAGACCGAGCCGCTGAGGCGGCAGCGGCGTCACCGGGCCGATCAGCACGTCGAAGCGGTCGAAAAACGCCTTCGCGACGGCGGTCATGGTGTTTCGAGCAGCGACCGCCCCCAGCAAGGCGACCGCCGACACGTCCGCGCCGCGGGCGCCGATGTCGAGCAGGTCCGGGTCGACCCGCTCGCGCTGCGCCGGGGGGAAGGTCTCCAAGTAGGCGGCGTAAACGGCCTCCCAGAAGACGAGAAAGGTCTCCAAAACGTTGTCAGGCCATATCGGGTCCTCGACAGTCAACTGCGCTCCGGCGGCATCGAGGGCATCGGCGGCACCGGCGACGGCGGCTTCGATCTGCGGATCCATGACCTGGACGGGCAGCCCCAGCGTCGTGCTGAAGGCGAGGCGCAGGCCCTCCAGGCCGGGCCGGGTTGCCGCTTCCACCTCGAAGGGCACGGTGAGGGCGAACGGGTCGCGCCGGTCGGCGCGAGCCATGACATCAAGCATCAGCGCCACGTCGGCGGTCCGGCGACCCATCGGGCCGATGACCGAGTGCGGCATGAACAAGCTGGTCGGATGGATCGGCACTCGGCCGAACGAGGGCTTGAGGCCGACGATGTTGCAATGGGCCGCGGGGATGCGGATCGAGCCGGCGCCGTCAGTGCCGACCGCGAGCGGCGCGACGCCGCAAGCGAGGGCTGCCGCGGCACCGCCGGAGCTGCCGCCGGGCGTGCGGCTGAGGTCCCAGGGGTTGGCCGTCTCGCCGTGGACAGCGCTGCGTGTGATGATCTTGGACCCCGCGTCCGGCGTTGTCGTCTTGCCGACGAAGACGCAGCCCGCTTCCCGCAGCCGGGCGACGCAGGGCGCATCCTCGGGTGCCGGCACCGCGGGGTCGTAGGCGAGCGAGCCGCGCCGCAGTGGCCAGCCGGCAACGGGCACGAGATCCTTGATGGTCACCGGCACCCCGTCGAGCAGATCGAACGGAGTGCCCGCTCGCCAGCGCGTCTCGCTCGCTGCCGCCATCGCAAGGGTCGTTGCGGGGTCGACATGAACGAACGCGTTGATCGTCGGTTCGACCGCGGCCAAGCGCGCAAGGACGGCATGCGCGACCTCGACCGGCGACAGCTCGAGCCGGCGGTAGGCCGTCGCCAACGCGACGGCATCGAAAGCCGTTAGGTCGGAGTTACCGGCTATCGTGCCAACGATCGCGTCAGCCTGCTGCTGCATCAGTAGAGCTCGAAGTACTCGGCCGTCTCCGCGGGCGGGATCTCGTCGCGCAGCCGCCCCGCCTCCTGGCGCTTCATGGTCAGGTACACTTGCGCGAACTCGGCGCCGAGCGCGCTCACCAGCGCGCCGTCCTCCTCGAAAGCGTCGAGCGCGTCGAAGATCTCGGTCGGCAGCTTGCGGTAGCTGTCGTCATCCTCCTTCGGTCCGCTGCCCTGCGGGCCCAGTTCGCTCTTCTCGAACACACCCAGCAGGCCCGCCGCCAGTGTTGCTGACGCCACGAGATAGGGGTTCGACAGCGCGGACGGCACACGAACCTCGATGTGGGTGCTCGCATCGCCACTTGCCTTGACGCGGACGCTGGCGGAGCGGTCCTGGACGCCCCACGAGATGTTCGACGGCGCATAGGTGCGCGGCCGGATTCGGCGGTAGCAGTTGGGCGTCGGGCTCCACATCGCCATCTCGGCGGGCGCGTGGTCGAGTACGCCTTGGATGAAGGAGCGGCAGGTTGCCGACAGCCCATGTTCCGCGCCCGGCTCGAAGAAGGCGTTGTTGCCGGTCTTGCGGTCGAGGAGCGAGATGTGGAAGTGCGCGCAGCTGCCGGATAAGCCCTTGTAAGGCTTGGTCATGAAAGTCGCGAGGACGCCTTGCGTGCGGAGGAACTCCTTCACCGTGCCTTTGAACACGAAGGCGCGGTCAGCGGCGGCGACACCGTCGGCGGCGGTGTAGTTGATCTCGATCTGACCGGGCCCGTGCTCAACGTTGTACGTGATGATATCGATGCCCTGCGCCGCGCAGGTGCGGATCAGCGCGTCGATCGCCGGGTGCTGATGGGTCCGCGCGGTGACGAAGATCGGCTGCCCACCGAAGAGCGGTTGCCGGCTCGTGGCGTCGACCGTGTAGAACTCGTACTCGTGCCCCATTTTGACGTCGAAGCCCATGGCGCCGGCGACGGCGAGCATCTTCTTGAGGAGCATGCGCGGCGCGGCATATTGCGGCGTACCATCGTACCACATGGTATCGCAGATCACCCGGCCCGTGCGCTCCAGCCAGGGCACCGGCGTCAGCGTCTCGGTGTCGGCGACCATGACGCAATCGGTGTAGTTGCGCTCCTCGTTGTACCCACTCTCGCGGACCGGGATCGAATAGCTGTCGAGCGCGACCGTGCCGCCATAGAGGTTCAGCCCGCTCTGCAGGTAGCCGGCGATGTGATCGATCGGGATCGTCTTGCCGCGGCTGAGCCCCGCCATGTCGGGCGTCTCGAAGCGGACGTAGTCGAAGCCGCTGGCGCGGACGGTGTCGACGAACGCGTGCGCATCGTCCGCGGAGGCGAGGGCGAGCGTCGGCGCTGCGCCCGGCAGGCAGGTTGGTTCCAGCTTCATCAGCATGGGGCATGCCTTTCCAGTGAGGGGACGCGCGTCACGCGACGCGCCGCGCGGCGGCGCGCGCGATGTCGAGGAACCCGTCGGCAAGGGCGTTGGCTTGGCTCGAGAAGGGGACGGTCCGACGCGCGATCTCGGCGCGCAGGCCGTCGACAGCGCCGGGGCCAAGCGCCTTTTCGAGCGCGTCTCGATAGGCAGGCTCGAGCGCCCACTCGCCGACCACCTCGGGCATGACCTCGCAATGGTACTGAAGGCCGTAGGCGCGCGGACCCCAACGGAACGCCTGGACGGCGCAGGCCGCGTTCCGCGCGAGCACGACGGCGCCTGCGGGGAGGCTCGTGACCTCCGCGCCATGCCATTGGAAGCACTCGAAGTTGGCCGGCGTGCCGGCGAACAAGCGATCGTCGGCGGCGGCCGGCAGCCGCTCGACGTCGACAATGCCGATCTCCGGCACGGTTGCCGGCCCGACGCGACCGCCGATCGCTTCGGCGAGAAGCTGATGGCCGAGGCAGATCCCGAGGAACGGGCGGCCCTGGGCCACGACCCAATCGCGGATGAATGCGATTTCGTCAGCGAGCCAAGGGAACCGGTCCGTCTCCCAGACGTCCTGGGGACCGCCCATCACCACGAGCCCGGCATAGGCGTCGGTCGCCGTCGGCAGCTGCTCGCCGGCATCGAGCTCGACCATCTCGGTCTCGACCTCGTGCGCGGCCCAGCGGTCCTTGAGCCGCCCGGGTGTCTCCGCTGGAAGGTGCTGGAGCACGAGCAGGCGCGGCGGTGCCGGCGCGGTCATTCCGCCGCCTCCGGTCTCAACACCTCGACCTCGACGCTGTGGACGCAGGTGCTCTCGGCGACGTCGGCTTTGCGGCCGGGATTGAGGACGTTGACGTTGGCGCCGCCGTTCGGCCAGCGCCCCTTGTAGATCACCACCATGCCCGGCTGCGCGCGGTCGGACGGCTCGACAACGACCTCGAGCACGCCGGTGTCGTTGGCGACGCGGACGCGTTGGCCGGCCTCCAGCCTGAGCGCCGCGACGTCGTCGGCGTGGACCAGCATGGCCGGGTGCCCAAGCTGTTCTCGGACGGCAGGGTCATTGCCGTAGGTCGAGTTCATCAGCCACGCGTTGGCCGGCGACAGGACGCGGAGCCGGCCAAGGACGGTCGGCGCGTCCGCATGCGGCTCCGGCAGCAAGTCGAGGCCCTCGGCGGCGAGACCCGGGCAGGCGATCTCGATCTTGCCGCTAGGGGTCGCGAAGACCCCGTCGGCAAACTGCAGCCGGGGCTCGGCATAGAGTTGCGCGGTGCCCACGGCCTTGAGGTCGGCGAACGTGCCAGGATACGGCGTTTCGGCCATCAGCCGCTGAAGGAGCGTCGCGTCGTCCTCGAACAGCTCTTCGTCCGCGAGACCCATCGCGCCCGCGAGGCGGCGAAAGATCTCCTGGTTCGGCAGCGCCTCGCCCACGGGCGGCATCACTTGCACCTGCGCTGACAGCGTGTGATCGAAGTAGGGTGCAACGAGGTCGTCGAACTCCAAGAAGCTCGCTGCCGGCAGGACGACGTCGGCGAACGCGGTCGTGTCGGTGTGGAAGAGCTCGACCGAGACTTGGAAAAGGTCCTCGCGCGCGAGGGCCTGGCGCAGGCGTGCCTGCTCCGGTGAAGAGGCGAGGATGTTGTTGTTCCAATGTAGCAGCGCGCGCGCTCGCGCCGGCTCCGATAGCGTGTCGGCCAGGTCCATGTGGCTGATACTGGGCGATGCGCCGAACGCTGGCGGAACGACGATGTCCATGTCGATGCCCCGCGTCGCCGGCCCGTTCATGTAGCAGAAGCCGGTGCCCGGCTTGCCGATTTGCCCGGCGGCGACGGCGACGGTGGCGATGGCGCGAAAGGCGTTGCCGCCGCGTGGCTGGCGCTGCAGGCCCTGCCCGAGCCACAGCATCGACCGACCTTGGGCGTAAAGCCGCGCCACAGCCTCGACTTCCCCGGGCGCCACGCCGGTCAATGCCGCGGTTTGTGCGGGCGTGGCCGCAGCTATGCGGTCGGCGAGCGCGTCATAGCCCTCGCTGTGGGCATCAACAAAGGCGCGGTCGACCAGGCCGTCGCGCTCGAGCACGTGGAGGAGGCCGAAGGCGAGGGCGGCGTCGGTCCCGGGCCGCGGCTGCAGGTAGACGTCGGCCGCCTTGGCGGTGTCGTGGCGCACCGGGTCGATGACGATGACTTTGGCGCCGGACTTGAAAAGCCAATGCTTGTTCTGGTGCGGCGCCGCGTGCGACGGGTTCGCGCCCCAGACGAGGATCACGTCCGCATCCTTCGCCGTCGCCGGGTCGAAGCCGTCGAGCGAGCTGCCGAACATATGCTCCAGCGTGACATGACCCGCCTTGTTGCAGACGGTGTCGGGGTCCACCTCGGTCGCGCCGATGCGGCGGAAGAAGCGGATCGGGAACCAGCCCGAGATCAGCGCCACCGTGCCGGTGTAGTGGGTGTGCAAGATCGACGCGGCGTCGTCGTCGTCGATGATGCCCTGCAGCCGTTCAGCGACATGCGCCAGGGCGGCGTCCCAGCCGACCGGCTCGAACCGGCCATCCCCCTTCGCGCCGACGCGGCGCAACGGTGTCTGCAGCCGGAGGCCAGGATCACGGAAGGCGCCGTTGTACGCGACCGCGCACTTGCCGCAGAGCGCTCCCCGCGCCAGCGAGTGGTCGGCGTCGCCGACCACTTTGCGGACGACGTCACCCTCCTTGATGGCGACGATCCCGCAGGCGTCGTAGCAGTCGCGCGGGCAGGTGGTCTTGATGCGCGTGCGTCCGCCGGGCTCGGGCATGCTCGTCTCCTCCGGGCTGGCAAGGGGGGTCATGGGAGGCGTCGTCCCGCCTCAAGGTCAAAGGCGTGCAAGCGCGAGGCTTGGACGGCGACCGGGTCGCCGACCCGAGGCCGGAACGCTGCCGTTCCCGCAATGCTGACTCGCCAACGCTGCGCCTCGACCTCGACCTCCAGCGTCGCCTTGAGGCCGTGCGGCTCGACGTCGACGACGCGACCGCAGTCGGCGGTAGCATCCACCGGTGCGACGCTGAGATCCTCGGGGCGGACGCCCGCGATGAAGTCGAGGGGCTGGGTTCGGCCGGTGAGCGCCGTCGCCGGCAGCGTAAGGCCACCGGCGCGGACGACGCCACCGTCGCTCGGCTCGAATCGCGCCGGCACCAAGTTGATCTCGGGCGCGCCGACGAAGCGGGCGGCCTCTACATCGACCGGGTCGTCGTAGAGGGCCTGAGGCGATGTCACCTGAACCGCTTGCCCGGCGCGCAGCAAGACAACCTCGTCGGCGATGGCCAGCGCCTCGGTGAAGTCCGGGGTTGCCAGCACGAAGGTGTCGCTGCGCTCGCGCTGCAGGCGTTTCAGCTCGGCGCGCAGTTCGAGCCGCAGCATCGCGTCGAGGCTGGCTAGCGGCTCGTCGAGCAGGAAAAGCGCCGGATCGCGGACCAGCGCCCGGCCGAAGGCGATCCGCTGCCGCTCGCCGCCACTCATCGTTCGCGGCAGCCGATCGAGGATGTGGGTGACGCGCAGCAGTTCGGCGACCGTGCCGACGCGACGCCGAACCTCGTCCGCCGGCAGACGGGCGATCCGCAACGGGTTGGCGATGTTCTGGAAGCCGGTGCGGTTCGGATACAGCGCCAGGTTGTCAAAGACCATGGCGACGTCGCGGCGGTGTGGCGGCAGGTCGGTGACGTCGCGGCCGTCGAGCAACACCCGACCACGGTCGGGTGTTTCAATGCCGGCGATCAGGCGGAGCGTCGTCGTCTTGCCGGCCCCGGCCGGGCCGAGCAGCACCGTGAGCTTGCCGCGATCCACCGCAAGGCTCAGATCGCGGACGGCTTCCGTCTGGCGAAAGCGCTTGCTGAGACCGTCGGTGCGCAGCAGCATCGAGCCTCCTAGTGCACCGGGTTGGGGAGACGCTCGCCGCTGAGACCGTCGAACAGCGACGTCTGCGCGGCATCGAAGCCGAGGCGGAGCGGCTGTCCTTCGCTGAGCGCGTGCGATCGCGGCAACACCGCCTTGAGCGTCCAGAGTCCGACCTGGATGGTCACCACCGCTTCCGGTCCCATCGGCTCGACGAGCACGACGTCGCCGACGAAGCCGTCGCGCGCGTCGGTCGGGTGGAGCGCTTCGGGGCGCACGCCAAGGACGACCTGCGCGTTCGGCCGGACCGTGCCGGTGCCTGCCGGCAGGGGCACGAAGCTGCCATCGCGGGCGAGGACCGCCTGCGGGCCGTCGCGGCGCAGCTCGCCACGCAGCAAGTTCATGGGCGGATTGCCTAGAAAGCTAGCAACGAACGTGTGTGCGGGTTCGCGGAACGTGCGCTCCGCGGTGTCGAACTGACGGATCCGCCCTTCGCTCATCACCGCGATCCTGTCGGCGAGGGAGAGGGCCTCGATCTGGTCGTGGGTCACATAGACGATCGTCTGCCCCTGCTCGGCCTGCAGGCGTCGCAGCTGCTGACGCATCGCGGTGCGGAGG
>CAYUKE010000126.1:0-8988 GCA_964445185.1 uncultured Geminicoccaceae bacterium | reverse complement strand
AGGTCGCCGGCGAACAGCGCCGCCTCGTCGCCGCCGGTGCCGGCGCGGATCTCCATGATTGCGCTCTTCTCGTCGTCGGCATCTTTCGGCAGGAGCGCGAGCTGCAGCGCGCGTTCCAGGGCCGGCAGCCGCGCCTGCAGCTGACGCAGCTCGTCTTCGGCCAGTTCCTTCATCTCCGGGTCGTCGCGCAGCCCCTCCAGCTCGCCGATCTGGCGGCGGCAAGCGCGCAAGGCCTCGATGTCGGCGACGACCGGCTCGAGCTCGGCATACTCCTTGGCGAGGTCGGTGAAGTTGGCCGGCGCCTCGGTCATCAGCGCGCCGAGCTCGTCGCGTCGGGCGAGGATAGCGTCGAGCTGGCGCTCGAGCCCGCTGGTCATGTGCTCCCCTGTAGGTCCGCGACCAGGTCCGTGAGCGCCACCGCCCGCTGCTCGCCGGTCGCGAGGTCGCGGATGAGGGCTTCGCCGCGGGCGAGCTCGTCGTCGCCGAGGATGACGGCCCGACGCGCCCCGATTTTGTCGGCCCGCTTCAACCGCTGGCCAGGCTTGCCCTTGAAGGCGAGGTCACAGGCGACGCCGGCACGCCGCAGCGTTGCCGACAGCTCGAGGATCTGCGCCTCGGCTGCCGGCCCGATCGGGACCAGCGCCACGGGCGCCGGCGCCGGAGGCGCTGCCGCCAGCAACAGTGCCAGGCGCTCGACGCCGGCGGCGAAGCCTACGCCCGGCGTCGGTGGGCCGCCGAGCTGTTCCATCAAACCGTCATAGCGTCCGCCCGCGATGACCGCGCCCTGCGCGCCGAGGGCGTCGGTGACGAATTCGAAGGTGGTGTGGGTGTAGTAGTCGAGGCCTCGGACGAGGCTTGGCTTCAACGTGCAGGCGATATCGAGCCGGGCGAGGCCCTCCTGCACGGTCGTGAAGAACTCGCGGCTCGCCGCGGTATAGTGCGCGGCCACCGCCGGCGCGTCGGCGATGATCTCGCGGTCGCGCGGATCCTTACTGTCGAGGATCCGCAAGGGGTTGCGCTGCAGCCGGTTCCGGCTGTCCTCCGAGAGATCGCCGACGTAGCGGCTGAGATACGCGACGAGCGCCTCGCGATAGGCAGCCCGGCTCTCGGCGTCGCCGAGGCTATTCACTTCCAGGCGGACGTGGCCGGCGATGCCGAGGGCTTCGAGCAGAAGCTGGCCGCAGGCGATGACCTCGATGTCGGCGAGCGCTTCCGGCGCGCCGACCAACTCGATGCCGATCTGGTGGAACTGACGCATCCGCCCCTTTTGCGGCCGTTCGTAGCGAAACATGGGGCCGGCGTAGAAGAAGCGCAGTGGCACCTGCTGGAGGAGGCCGTGCTGAAGGATGGCGCGCATCACGGCCGCGGTGTTCTCCGGCCGCAGCGTGATCTCCTCGCCGCCGCGATCGGCGAAGGTGTACATCTCCTTCGCGACCACGTCCGACGTCTCGCCGAGCGAGCGGGCGAAGACGCCCGTGAACTCGAAGATCGGCGTCGCCATGTCGCCGAAGCCATACAGGCCAGCGATCTGTCGGGCCGTCTCGACCACATGGCGATGGCGCAGAGCGTCCTCGCCGAAGATGTCGTGCGTGCCGCGCGGGGAGCGGAGCTGCATGAAGCGTTCAAATCCGAACTTGGGGCCGTGTGCCTTAGCGCACCCGGCGCGACCCGTCAGCCCCCGGCGAGGTCAAAAGCGCGCCGGACGCCGTCGATGATGAATTGCACGGCGAGGGCGGCGAGCAGCACGCCGAGCAGGCGGGTGATCACGTCGACGACGCGACGCCCGATGTGCCGGGATGCGGCGGCGGCGAGCAGCATCATGGCGAGCGAGAGCCCCATCACGACCAAGAGCGTCGCCAGCACGGTCGCCTGCGCGGGAAGCGAGCCCTGGGCGTCGTTCATCAAAAGGACGACGGCGGTCATGGCACCGGGGCCGGCGAGCAGCGGGACCGCAAGCGGGAAGACGGCGACATCGTCGTCGTCGCCGGTTTGGATCGCCTCGGCGCTGCGCGAGCGCCGCTGATTGCGTCGCTCGAACAGCATCTCGCCGGCGATCAGCAGGAGCAGCAGGCCACCGGCGATGCGGAAGGCCGGCATGCCGATGCCCAACGACGCAAGCACCGTCTCGCCGACGAGTGCGAACAGGACCAGGACGAGCGTGGCTACCCCGGTGCCCTTCAGGGCGACGCGGCGCCGGGCGCTTGCCGGTATGCTGGCGGTCAGACTGACGAAGATCGCCACCACGCCGATCGGGTCGATGGCGACGAAAAGCATGGCGAGGGCAGTGAGGGCGAGTTCGACATCCACCGCCGGCGCTGCCGCGGGGCGCTCAGGAGGCGGCGGACTGGTCGCTCACCTCTCCGAAGCGGCGCTCGACATAGTCCTCGACAAGCGCCTGGAACTCCTCGGCGATGCCCGCGCCGCGCAGCGTCAGGCGCTTCTCGCCGTCGATGAAGACAGGTGCCGCTGGCTGCTCGCCGGTGCCGGGGAGGCTGATCCCGATGTCGGCGTGCTTGCTCTCGCCGGGGCCGTTGACGATGCAGCCCATGACCGCGACCTTCAGCTCCTCGACGCCGGGGTAGCGCGCCTTCCAGACCGGCATCTGTGCCTTCAGGTAGCCCTCGATCTGATCGGCCAGCTCCTGGAAGAAGGTGCTCGTCGTCCGACCGCAGCCGGGGCAGGCGCTGACCTGCGGCGTGAAGGCGCGCAGACCCAACGCCTGCAGGACCTCCTGGCAGACCTGGACCTCGACGACACGGGCCTCGCCAGGACGCGGCGTCAGCGAGGCGCGGATCGTGTCGCCGATCCCTTCGAGCAGGAGCGGCGCAAGGGCGGCTGTGGTGGCGACGATGCCCCGCGCGCCCATGCCGGCTTCGGTCAGGCCGAGGTGCAGCGCGTAGGCGGAGCGCCTGGCGAGCTCGCGGTAGACCGCGATGAGGTCGGGCGCACGGCTGACCTTTGCGGAGAGGATAATGCGCTCGGCGCCAAGGCCGATGGCCTCGGCCTTGGCGGCGCTGTCTAGGGCGGACCGAACAAGCGCCTCGCGCATCACGTGGTCGGCGGGCAGGGGTTCGGCGCGCGTCGCGTTCTCGTCCATCAGCGCTTGCGCGAGCTCTTGGTCCAGCGAGCCCCAATTGACCCCGATCCGCACCGGCTTGCCGTATTCGATGGCGCGTTCGACGATCATCTCGAACTGCCGGTCGCGCTTCTCGCGGAAGCCGACATTGCCCGGGTTGATCCGATACTTGGCGAGGGCTTCCGCGCAGGCCGGGTGGTCGGCGAGAAGCTTGTGGCCGTTGTAGTGGAAGCAGCCGACCAGCGGGACGTTCACGCCGAGGGCCATCAGCCGGTCGCGGATGTGTGGGACAGCGGCCGCCGCCTCGTCGTTGTTGACGGTCATGCGGACGATCTCGGAGCCGGCTTGCGCCAACTCGCGGACCTGACGGACCGACGCGTCGATGTCCGCGGTGTCAGTATTCGTCATCGATTGGACGACCACCGGCGCATCGCCGCCGACGGCAACGCCACCAACGTCCACCGCATGGGTGCGGTGACGCGTGACCGTGGGAAGTGCGACCATCCTGTCCTCGTCGACGCAGCGTACGCGTGCTCAGTTGGTCGCGTATTGCGCCCGCAACGCATCGGCCGCAAGGGGGATATCCCGCCGCACCGCGCCGTCATCGCCGACCTCGGCGAGAGGCTCGCCGTCGACGATCAGCGTCAAGCCGCCGGCGTTGCCGGTCCAAAGCGCCAGGTCCTCGCGGTCCGGCACGAAGAATGCGTCGCCGGGTTCCATCGTCCGGGTCCAAACAAAGGCGCGATCGGCGCTGCGGATCTGCACCCAGCTCGGCTGGCTCGCGACGACGACGACCCGGCTGGAGGCCTCGTTCTCACCGAACGCTTGCGGCGTCTCGCCGCCGATCACCGCGGCGACGGCGGCGAGTAGCGTTTCCCGCGAGGGCGGCGCGTTGGCTGGTACCTGTCCCTGCTCGTCCTGCTCGGCCGCCGGCTCAAGTGGCGCGGTCGCCTGCTCCGCTGCCGGCGCTTGGTCGACCGTGCCATCGTTCTCCACGGCGGCCGCCGCTGGCTGCTCGCCCGCATCGACGGCGAGCGCCGTCAGCCCCGGCGCTTCGCTGCGCGGCGGTTCCGGGATGGGCGGCAAGGGCAGGAGGGCCTGATCGTCGTTGCCATCCCCCCGGCCGGTGATCGCGCCGCTGTCGGGCTCTTCGGGGAACGTGTTCTCACCGGTCTCAGCAGCTGCCGGGCCGTCGCCGTCAGTCCGGGCCTCAGCGCTCGCCTGGTTCGGTGGTGCGTCGATACCGAGGTCGGCGAGCATGTCGGGAACGTCGCGTTGGCCGATCATGTTCCAGCCGAGGTAGAGCGCCGCCGCCAGCACCACCGATGCGCCGACCAGGAACAGCGGCGGCCGCTGGGATTCGGGCAGTGGCTCGCGGACGTGCAGTGCCGGGCTCGACGGCAGATCCGCCTTGGCGCGCTTCACCTCGTCGACGATGGCTGCGCCGTCAAAGCCGAGATGATCAGCGTAGGAGCGCAGAAAGCCGAGCGCGTAGGTGCGGCCAGGGATCTCGGCGAGCTCACCTTCTTCCAGGTGTTCAAGATAGGGCCTGCGGATACGCAAGACCTCAGCGACGTCGCGAAGTGCTTCGCCTCTTTCCTCGCGCGCACGCCGCAGATGTGTTCCGATCTGACGAAGAAGAGGACCGGCCAACTCTTCGGTCGTGTCCACACCATAGCTTTCGGTCAAGGCAACCTCAGGGCGACGCGCTCATGATTTGCTCCACGCGATAGTTGCCACGGCGCGCGCCTCCTGCCAAGGCGGGAGTCGCCTACGGTGGCGTGATTCCTCCGGCCTGCCGCGCGGGCACGCTCAAGCATGGTCGAGCAGGCCCCGATGGGGCAAGTTGGGCAGGTCGACGCCGACATCGCGGGCATATGCCGCCAGGGTGTCGCGGACCGCGTGGACCGGCAGATCGGCCAATCGGAGCACGAGGTTTCGGGCCGCGGTGACGTCCATTGAGCGGATGACAGCCTTGATCATGCCAACGTTGGTCGAGGTGATCGACAGGTCGCGGACACCGAGAGCGACCAGCGCCAGCGCCTCGATCGGACGGCTCGCCATCTCCCCGCAGACAGCGAGGCGGACGCCGTGCGCGTCGCACTTCTCGACGAGTTCGCGGATGAGCCGGAACACGGGCGGCGAGAGGGGATCGTAGCGGCCCTGCAGGTTCGGGTTGCCGCGGTCGCAGGCGAACAGGAACTGCAGTAAGTCGTTTGTGCCGACGGAAAGAAAGTCGATCCGCTCCAACACCGGGTCGAGTTGAAACAACAGCGCCGGGACCTCGAGCATGGCGCCGACCTCGACCCGCTCGGGCAGCTCCGCCCCGCGCTGCCGCGCACGGTTGAGCTCCAGATCGAGGACCGCGCGGGCGGCGTCGATCTCCGCAACCTCGGCAACCATCGGGAACATGATCCTAAGGAGGCGGCCGGGATGTGCCTTGACGAGCGCCCGCAGCTGCTGGCGCAGAAGCTGCGGACGATCGAGCGTGAGGCGCAGCGCACGCCAGCCGAGGGCTGGGTTCTCCTCCTCGGGAAAGCGCCAGTACGGCAACATCTTGTCGCTGCCGATGTCGAGCGTTCGGAACGAGCAGGGCCGCCCATCCAGGGCCTCGACAACCTTGACATAAAGGTCCGTCTGCTCGTCCACGCTCGGGTAGCTGCCGCGTGCCATGAAGGCCAGTTCGGTGCGGTACAGACCGATGCCCTCCGCGCCGGCATCACCGAGGGCAGCGACGTCCATCAGGAAGGCGGCGTTCAGCGACAGGCTCACGGCAACGCCGTCGCGGCTGACGCAGGGCAGGTCGCGCAGCCGCTCGATCCGCGCCCGCGCCCGCTGCCGCTCGGCGAGCGCGCGCTCGAACGCGTGCTCCGTGTCATCGCCTGGCCTCAGGAACAGGTGGCCGTGGTCGGCGTCGAGCGCGATGCGATCGCCTTCCCGAACGGCCGAGAGCGCCCGCTCGACTCCGCCGAGCACCGGGATCGCCAGCGCGCGCGCGATGATGGTCGCGTGCGCCGTGTGCGAGCCTTCTTCGAGAACCAGGCCCGTGAGGTGCTCGCGGTCGTAGTCGAGCAATTCCGCGGGGCTCAGGGTGCGGGCCAGCACGATCGCGCGCTCGGGTAGGTCGCCGCGAGCGCGCGCGCGCGGCGCGCCTACCAAGTGCCGCAGCAGCCGGTTGGCGAGATCCTCGAGATCGAGCAGGCGCTCGCGAAGGTAGCTGTTGCTGGACTGGCTGAGGCGGACCTTGGTCTCTTCCTGAACGCGGCGCACCGCCGCCTCAGCGGTCAGGCCGGTCAATATCGCTTCGTGCAGGCGGCGGAACCACGAGCGGTCGTGGCTCAGCATGCGGTACGCCTCGAGGACGTCGCCGTGCTCGCCGAGGCCGAAGCCGGTGCTGGCGACCAGCCGGTCGACATCGAAGCGGAGCGCCTGCATCGCGCGTTCCAACCGCGCCGTCTCGAGGCCGGGGTTGTCGGAGACGAAGCGGGTCACCCGCGGTGGCGGCTGGTGCAGCACGGCGGTGCCCAGGGCAAGGCCGGGGACCAGCCCCGTGCCGCCCAGGCGCCGCGGTGGCGAGGCGGCGTCGGCGAAGTCGCCGTAGACGTCCGGGTCGACCAATCCGCCAGCGGCAAGCATCTCGCCCAACAGCGCGGCGATGATCTCGAGCGCCTCGATCTCGTCCTCGGCGTAGACCCGGGCAACGGTGTTCTGGACGACGACGACGCCTGCCACCTCGCCGCCGCGGAGGATCGGCACGCCGAGGAACGAGCGGTAGATCTCCTCGCCGGTCTCCGGGAAGTATTGGTAGTTCGGGTGACTCTGAGCGTCGCTCGTATTGATGATGTCGCAATGCTGCGCGATGTGGCCGACCAAGCCCTCTCCAGGCCGCATCCGGGTTCGGTGCACGGCGTCGCGCTTGAGGCCCTGGGTAGCAAACAGCTCGAGAATGTTGCCGGCGCGGCGGACGTAGATCGAGCAGACTTCGGCGACCATGTCGGCCGCGATTAGGCTGACGATCCGGTCGAGCCGCTGCTGCGGAGCGATCGGCGCGCCGGCGAGTTCCATGATCCGGCGCAGGAGTCGGCGCGACGCCGACAGCTCCGGTGTGTGGCCACCGGAAGCTGGCGTTGCCGGGGTGCTGCCCCAGCCGGCGCTCATGCGGTGGCGTCCAGCCGTTCGAGCGCTAGCGTCGCCTGCTCGACGAGACTGGAGACGATCTGGGCCGTGGGCTCAATCGCGGTCACCATGCCGACCGACTGCCCGGCCATCAGCGAGCCCGTCTCGACATCGCCGTCGACCGCTGCGCGGCGCAGCGCGCCGGCCCAGAACCGCTCGATCGTCAGGGCCGCTTCGGCATAGTCGAACTCTCCGGCCCGGTAGCGTCGAACGGCGTCGATCTGGACGGCCTGAAACCGCTCGGTCGCCTGATTGACCAGCGCTCGGACCGGGATGACCTTGAACTCCGGGTCGAGTTGCACGCTCGCTTGGGCGTCGCGCGCTTGCGCCCGCAAGAACGCCTGCTTGAAGCGCGGATGCGCAACCGATTCTTCGGCGCAGACGAAGCGCGTGCCGAGTTGGCAGCCGGCGGCGCCCATATTCAGATAGGCGGCGATGGCCTCGCCGTGGCCGATGCCTCCCGCGACGAAAACCGGGACGTCGCGAACCGCCGGCAGGATTTCCTGGGCGAGCACGCTGGTCGAGACCGGTCCGATGTGCCCGCCGGCCTCGGCGCCTTCGATGATCAGACCGTCGACACCCGCGCGGACCAGCCGCTTGCCGAGCGCGGCCGACGGCGCGAACGCCAGGGCCTTCGCGCCGCGGGCCTTGGCGCGGGTGACCAGATCCCGGCCCGGCACGCCGCCGGCGAAGACGACGTGGCCGACGTGCATCTCGATGCAGAGGTCGACCAGCGCGTCGACCTGCGGATGCAGCAGGATCAAGTTGACGCCGAACGGCCGGTCGGTCAGCGCGCGCGTCGCCTCGATCTCCTGCGCCAGCAGCTCGGGGCTCATCGACCCGCAGGCGACGACGCCGAAGGCGCCGGCATTGGAGATGGCGGCAACGAGGTTGCGTTCAGAGACCCAGGTCATCGCCCCGCCAAGCAGAGCGACTTCCGATCCCAGCAGGTCGCGGCCACGGCGGGTTAGGCTCTCGAAACGCCGCGCACCGGTCGAGAACCCGGGGCTGGTCATTCGTCGTCGAGGCCGTAGGCGCTATGCAGCGCGCGCAGGGCGAGTTCGGTGTACTCCTCCGGTACCAGCACGCTGACCTTGATCTCCGAGGTGGAGATCGCCTGGATGTTGATGCCGCGTTCGCCAAGAACCTTGAACATGCGGTAGGCGATGCCCGCATGGCTGCGCATGCCGACGCCGATGACCGAGACCTTGACGACGCCGCCGTCGGCTTCGATTTGGCGACAGCCGAGGTCGCGCGCCACCGGCTCCAGCACCTCGCGGCTGCGGCTCAGGTCGCTGCCGGCGACCGTGAAGGTGAGGTCGGTTCGCTTGCCGTCGGGTGAGACGCTCTGGACGATCATATCGACATTCACCGACGCCTCCGCCAACGGACCGAAGACCTGGGCCGCGACCCCTGGTCGGTCGTCGAGCCCGACCAGGGTGACCTTGGCCTCGTCGCGGCTGTAGGTGATGCCCGAGACCGTTTGGTGCTCCATCATCGGATCGTCCGCCGTTACCAGGGTGCCGGGGCTGTCGGTAAAGCTCGACAGCACCTTAACCGGAACATTGTACTGCATGGCGAGCGCGACGGAACGGGTCTGCAGCACCTTGGCGCCGAGCGACGCCATCTCCAGCATCTCTTCGTAGGTGATGCGGTCGAGCTTGCGCGCCTTGCTCACGATCCGCGGGTCGGACGTGAACACCCCGTCCACGTCGGTGTAGATGTCGCAGCGTTCG
>CAYUKE010000125.1:0-8997 GCA_964445185.1 uncultured Geminicoccaceae bacterium | reverse complement strand
CGCCAAGGACGTCGATCCGGTGGTGGTGCGTCGCTATATCGGCATGGTGTTTCAGCAGCCGAACCCGTTCTCGATGAGCATCTTCGAGAACGTCGCCTTCGGTCTCCGTCTCAACAAGTACCGCGGCAGCATCGAAGAGCGGGTCGAGCACAGCTTGCGCCGCGCCGCGCTCTGGGATGAGGTCAAGGACAAGCTGAAGGCGAACGGCCTCGCGCTTTCCGGTGGTCAGCAGCAGCGCCTCTGCATTGCGCGCGCCATCGCCACCGAACCGACTGTCTTGTTGATGGACGAGCCGTGCTCGGCGCTCGACCCGATCGCCACCCGTCAGGTCGAGGAGCTGATGATCGAGCTCAAGAACGAGTACACGGTCGCGATCGTCACCCACAACATGCAGCAGGCGCAACGCGTGGCCGACACCACGGCCTTCTTCTCGGTCGATATCTCGCAGGGCGGCCGCACGGGCTTCCTGGTCGAGATGGGGCCGACGCGCGAGGTCTTCGACAACCCGCAGCAGGAGCTCACGCGCGAGTACGTCCGCGGCGAGTTCAGCTGAGCCGCGGCCGACGCTTGTTGCGACGACATCTGCTGGGAGTGGGCCAATGAGAAGCCGATTGCACCTGCTGCGGCGCTTGGGCGCCGGCGCCGTTCTTTCTCTCCTTGCCATGGCGCCGGCGGCCGCCGTCGACATCCGCGGCGCCGGCGCGTCGTTTCCGGCGCCTCTCTACCAGGCGTGGATCGAGGCTTACGCCAAGGCCGGTGCGGATGCTTCGGTCACCTACGAAGCCGTGGGCAGTGGCGAGGGCATTCGGCGGACCATCGCCGGCGAGGTCGACTTTGGCGCCAGCGACGCGGCGATGACCGACGCCCAGATGGCCGAGGTCGAGGCCGGGGTGAGCTTGGTCCCGGCAACGGCCGGCATGGTCGTGCTCGCCTACAACGTGCCTGGCGTGCCGAGCGGCCTAAAGCTCTCGCGTGAGGCCGTCGCCGGGATCTTCAACGGCGACATTCGCAATTGGAGCGATCCCGCGATCGCCACCGCGAACCCCGAGGTCGAGCTGCCTAATCTGACCATCGCCCGCGTCGTTCGCCGCGACAGCAGCGGCACGACCTTTGCGTTTACCAACTATCTGAGCGCGCTCAGCGAGACTTGGCGCGACGAATACGGCGCGGCGACGCTGATCGACTGGCCCGGCATCTCGATGACCGCCTTCTACAACGACGGCGTCGCTGGTCGCATCGCCATCAGCTGGGGTTCGATCGGTTATGTCGAGCAGGGTTTTGCCGCCGGGCTCGACCTGCCGGTGGCGCACCTGGAGAACGCTGCCGGCAACTTCGTCGCGCCATCGGCGGAAAGCGGTACCGCGGCGCTGGATGCGGCGGCGGTCGACATGCCTGACAACCTGCGTCAGTTCATCCCGGATCCGCCTGGTGCCGATGCCTATCCGATCGTCACCTACAGCTGGCTCTTGCTCTACGAGGACTACGCGGACCCGGCGGTCGGCGAGGCCGTGCGGGATTTCGCGCGTTGGGGTTTAACCGACGGTCAGGCGCTTGCCGCCGATTTGGGCTATATTCCCTTGCCGGCGAGCGTCGCGGATCGAGGGCTGAGCGCGCTCGGCCTTGTAAACTGAGAGGCAGCCGCCGGAGCCGGCACCGGAGGCTGGCGGTTCCGCCTCTTCCGGCACCGGCGGGTGCGTTGCGGCACGGAGGTCCACGTTGTACGCGCATCGACTGGACCTGCAGCAGATCGAGCGATCCCTGCTCGGCGTGCAGCGTGCCTTCCCCGAGATCAACGCCCGCCTGCACACCAGGCGCGATGTCCTTTCCGACCGCGTCCTCAACAACATGCTCGCGGGCTATGCCTTCGTCGACCGCCTGCTGGCAGAGCGGGTCGACGTGTTCGCGTTGGGTAGGCTCGGCTTCCTGCTCGAGATCAACCACTTGGTTCTGTGCGGTCCCGATCCCGAAGACCGTCGGCATGCACACCGCCACATCGAAGAAACCGAGCGTGTCTTCTACGACGACATGCGGGGCGGCATTCGTCACGTCATGGGCTGGTACGAGCGCAACGCCAACGCCACCGTGTGGCGCCGCGCCGCCGGCGTGTACGTTCAGCTACTCAGCGAGCCGCAGCTCTTCATCGAGGGTAATCACCGCTCGGGTTCCTTGATCATGAGCTACCTCCTCGCGCGGGAGGGCAAGCCGCCCTTCGTCCTGACGGTCGACAACGCCGAGGCCTACTTCAAGCCGTCGACGCTGATCCGGCTCACGCCGCGAACGGTGCTGATGGGTTTCTGGCGGATGCCGCGGCTGATCACGGCCTTCTCGACATATCTCGAGACCGCTGTGGATCCGGCGCTTCTGGTCCCGATCACTACGGCGGCGGCCAACGAGCCCGGCGACGCGGGTCGCGAACCCGCGGTCTCTTAGGGGATACCGCGTGGACGGATTGTTTGCCGCGATCGCCTCGCTCGCAGCGATCGATACCGATCGCCTCGCCGAGCCGGACATGATCGCGCGGCTCATTCTGCAGGTGTTCCTGTTCGGGGCGTCCGCGTTCTTCTCGATGTCTGAGACGGCGTTGTTCTCGCTGTCGCGCGTGCATTTGCAGAAGCTTCGCCGCAGCCGCCATCCGCAGTCGGACACGCTGCACGCCCTGCTCGACCATCCGCGACGGCTGATCGTCTCCATCCTCTGCGGCAATGAGCTCATCAACATCGCAGCATCGGTCAATCTCGCCGGGATCCTGCTCGCGCTTTATGGGCGCCCGGACGCGGCGGCGCTCGCCAACATTGTCATTATGTTCCCGCTATTGATGCTCTTCTCGGAGGTGACGCCGAAGACGCTGGCCGTGACGCATCCCGTCGCCATCGCATCCGGGATCGTCGCTCGTCCGATGAGCGCTTGGGTGCGCCTGGTGACGCCGCTGCGGACGGTCATCCGCGCGGTGTCGGACCGGCTCACGACCTTCATCGTCGGCCGTCAACGAAAGGCCGAGAACCTCCTCAACATCGACGAGTTCCGCACGCTCCTGCACGACGTAGCGAAGGAGGGAGAGGTGTCCGCCGTCGAGCGGACGATCATCGACAACCTTCTCGCCGCCGACGAGACCGAAGTCGTGCAGGTGATGGTGCCGCGCCCGCGTATTCGTTTCCTCAGCGATGTGTTGCCGATCGACGAGCTGATCGATGCGTTCCGCCAGCATCGATATGCGCGCGTTCCGGTCTACCGCGAGCATCGCGACAATGTCGTCGGCGTCCTCCACGCCGAGGACGTCGTTGGCCTGACACTCGCCGGCGCGGATCCGACCAGCAAGCAGCTCGACGAGCTGTTGCGTCCGCCGCTGTTCATCCCACCGACCAAGCGCATCGACGAGCTCTTCGCCCTGTTCCGCGCGCAGGGCACCAACTGCGCGTTGGTGTTGAACGAGTTCGGCGGCATCGATGGGTTCGTGACGCTGCACGACATCATCAGCTTCGTCTTCGGTGAGCTGGCGCCGAGTGACGCGCATCGGCCGACCTACATCGAGGAGAACGACCACAGTTTCCTGGTCTCCGCGTCGATGCGCTTGGAGGCCTTCAACCGCCTGACCAATCTCGGCGTTGCCGACAGCCGGATGGCGACGATCGGCGGTGTGGTGTTCCGGCTGCTCGACCGGGTTCCTCGCGCCGACGACATCGTCGAGCTGCCAGGCTGCACCGCCACGGTGGTCAGCATGGACGGTCTTCGGATCTCCAGGCTGCGGATCACCAAGCACGGCGCCCGCGGCGGTGGCGGTGATCCGGATGCGCTCGCCGAGCATGAGCCCCAGCGAGGGGGAGCCGAGCGCGTGGCTGAGCCGACGGCAGAGCCGGTGCCGGGAGACTGAGCGATGGATCCTGCGGTCGCGCTGCCGGCAATGCTCGTCCTGCTCCTGCTCAAGGGCTTCTTCTCGGGTTCAGAGATCGCGCTGGTCAACGCCGACCGCCTGAGGCTGAGGCATCGCGCACAGCAGGGCGAGCGCGGCGCGCAACTGGTCCTCGATTCTCTGCAGAACCCCGACCGCCTCCTGGCGACGACCCTTGTCGGTGGCAATCTGTCGACGATCGCGTTAACGACCGTCGGCACATTGCTGATGATCCAGCTGTTCGGTGCGCAACTTGGGGATTTCGTTGCGTTTTTGATCTTCACGCCGCTGTTCTTGATCCTTGGTGAGATCGTCCCAAAGAGCGTCTACCAGCAAGCGGCCGACGAGATCGTCCCTATCGTCATTCGGCCGCTACGCGTCTTCGGACTCGTCTTCGCCCCGCTCATTCTAACGTTCGCATTCATCGCGAGACAGGCGGCGCGATTGGCGGGCGGCGCGTCGGGTGAGGCGGCGATGGTGAGCCGCGAGCAGCTTGAGCAGGTGGTCCGCCTCGCCGAGCAGAGCACCAGCGCGGCCGCCTTCGATCAGGGGCGGATACGCCGTGTGATCAGCTTCGCGCGGGTGTCCGCGGGCGAGACCATGATCCCGATCGCCGACGTGGTCGCCGTTGCCGTCGACACATCGATCCGCGACGCCACGCGGGTTGCCATCGGCAAGGAGATCTACCGCCTGCCGGTGTTCGAACGCAGTACCAGCAACATCGTTGGCATCTTTCGCCTCAATGCGTGGCAGGCGCTGGAGGGCAAGGACCTCGATACCGCGGTCGCGGATGTCCTGGAGCCGGCTTGGTTCGTGCCGACCACGCAGCCGCTATCGACGCTGTTGCCAGAGCTGTTGCAGCGGGAAGACCAGCTCGCCGTCGTGGTCGACGAGTATGGCTCCGCGGTCGGCATCATTACGCTGAACGACGTCGTGTACGACGTGTTGGGCACCGGCGACTGGACGCCGACGCCCGGCCAACGTGCGCGCGCGAGCCGGCATGTCGACAATGGTGACGGCAGCTTCTCGCTCGATCCGCATCTGCCCATGGTCGAGTTCAACGACCTGGTCGGCGCAGAACTGCCGACGCACGATGCGTCGACGCTCGCCGGCTTCCTGTTGGAGCGCTTTCAGCGCCTGCCTGCCGTGGGTGACAGCTTGGACGCGGGCGGCTACCGCTTCGTCGTGGAGGCGGCTAACGACCGGACGATTCAGACCGTTCGCGTTTCTCAGGTGTGAGCCCGCTCAGCCGCGGTGGACAAAGCGCGAGCAAACCCGATCGAACTTGCTGATCGCGCCGATGACGTAGGTGTTGCGCTGGTCGAGCGTCGCTGCATAGACGAGGAGATTGGCGCAGACCCGCGCCGGATGTTCCGGCCGTCGCAGTTCGCCGAACCAGGGTTCCTGATCGAAGTACCCGACGGCGTCAAGGAACGACGCACCGAAATAAAGCTCGGCACCGACAGAGCTCGAGAGTTCCGGGTTCAGTCGAAAGCCGCGATAGTTGTCCTCAATTGAATGCTCGAAGGTCCAATCTACCATCTGCTGCATCAGATCGGCGACACGCTTCTGCTGCGCTGGGGTCATGTGATCCCAGCCGTAGCGGAACATTCGAGCAATGTCATAGTTGTTATGGTTGTGCCAGCGACCGTCGCTGAGCCAGCCGAAGGGGTAGGCGTCGTCCTTGATGGCGAATGTCGTCTCAATGATTTCAGGCCAATGCTTCACCTTCCCTTTGCGTGCATGAATGATGTGGTAGGTGATCGAGAGATCCGTGGTCGAGAACAAGCCGTGGCGGCCGTCGCGGTACCAGGCGCCCCAATAGCCCGTTTCCGGGTCCTGCCACTCGTCGACGAACTCGAGCAGACCGTCGACACTCGCCGCCATTTCGGCGCGGGAGAGCGGCCCGCCTTCTCGAGTCGTTCGCGCCAGCTCCACGACGGCTTCGTCGCGGACGGCGCGGGCGAGAATGCTGGCCATGCCGCCGACCCGGGACCGGTAATCCTCTCCGGTTCTGACGATGTCGGAGATCGCCAGGCGCCGCAGATCATCCACCACGCCAGGCTCGCCTTCTTCCGACAGCGGTCGGTGATTGCGCGGCGGCCGCTGGCCCGTGTCCGCCATGACGAGGTACTCTTCGACGGTCGCTTCCAGGCGGATGAAGTCGGCGTAGGCGCAACGCCCGTAGAAACCGTCGCGGTAATCGGGCTCGGCCGCGAAGGACTGGTCCTCGATCTCGAAACTGCCTTCCAGCTCGTCGAGGCGTGCGTCGATCCGCGGCCACCAAGCCGTGTAGCCGACGAGCCATTTGGCCTCGACGAAGATCTGGCGTGAGCAGTGCGTGTCGTGGCCGGCGATCGTGCGCTCGAACAGCTCGACGCCGAGCTCGTCGAACCGCGCCTCGCGTTCCGCGTGCTTCGCCTTGAACTCAGGATCGTACTCGACGAACAGCCGCTCTATTCGCCCCATCGCCTGGTCGCCGACGATCCGCTCGGGCTCGAACATCTCATAGAGCGAGGACTGGGCTCGCGCCTCGATGCCGGCGAGCGCGAGACCCCCGAGCATGAAAGCGGTCGTCGCCATGCGCATGAACCGTCACTCCCAGAACCAAGCGCCGTCGCCGCGGAAATCGCGTGGGACGCGGCACGCGATGCTCCACCCGACAACAGGCAAGCGCCGTGCACGTCTAGCCATCTATCTCCCGTCGATGACCGAACGGTGACAGCTGTTCCCGCAGAGGCGACCGTTTTTCCTTGACGGGTCAGGGGCGCGGCGCCCTCCTCGCGCGAAAGAGATGCGCTCAGGGAGGGTGGCATGCGCACCATGCGGGGTCCTGCGATTTTTCTCGCCCAGTTCGCGGGCGATGACGCGCCGTTCGACAGCCTCGAGACCATCGCCAGCTGGGCCGCCGACCTCGGCTATCGGGGCATCCAGATTCCGAGCTGGGACGCGCGGCTCTTCGATCTCGCCAAGGCAGCGACGAGCGACACCTACTGTGACGAGGTGAAGGGAATCTGCGCCGACGCTGGCGTGGCGATCACCGAGCTTTCGACCCATCTGCAGGGCCAGCTCGTGGCCGTTCATCCGGCCTACGACGAGCTGATGGATGGCTTCGCCGCGCCAGCCGTGCAGAGGAACCCCGAGGCGCGCCAGGCTTGGGCCGTCGAGCAGTGCCTGCTGGCGGCGGAGGCGTCGCGTCGGCTCGGTCTCGACCGCCACGTCAGCTTCACCGGCGCGCTCGCCTGGCCCTACCTCTACCCGTTCCCGCAGCGACCCGCCGGTCTGATCGACGAGGCCTTCACTGAGCTCGCCCGCCGCTGGCGACCGATCCTGGACCGCTTCGATGCCTGTGGCGTCGACGTCGGCTATGAGATTCATCCGTCCGAGGATGTCATGGACGGTGTGACCTTCGAGATGTTTCTCGACAAGCTGGACCAGCACCCGCGCTGCAACATCAACTACGATCCCAGCCATTTCGTTCTGCAGCAGCTCGATTATCTGGCTTTCATCGACATCTATCATGAGCGTATCACGTCGTTTCACGTCAAAGACGCTGAGTTCAACGCAACGGGGCGTCAGGGCGTCTATTCAGGCTTCCAGCCGTGGGTCGACCGGGCAGGGCGGTTCCGCTCGCTGGGCGACGGCGAAGTCGACTTCGCGAGCGTGTTCGCCAAGCTGGCCCAGTACGACTACGACTACTGGGCTGTTCTCGAATGGGAATGCTGCCTCAAGCATCCCGAGGAGGGAGCGGCGGAAGGCGCGCCCTTCATCGATGCCCACATCATCCGGGTCACGGAGCGTGCGTTCGACGACTTCGCCGCCGCGGGCGTCGATGCGGAGCAGAATCGCCGTGTTCTCGGTCTTGAGCGCTGAGGGAGCGGGCGATGGCGATCGAGGGTGCGCGTGCGACAACGGTCGGCCGCCGGCTGCGCCTCGGCATGGTAGGCGGTGGGCAAGGGGCGTTCATCGGTGCCGTGCACCGGATCGCCGCTCGGCTCGACGACGAGTACGAGCTCGTGGCCGGCTGCTTCGCGTCCACGCCGGAGCGGGCGGCGGCGAGCGCCGCGGACCTGCGGGTCGCGCCGGACCGAGCCTACGGTGACTTTCGGGCGATGGCCGCGGCCGAGGCGGCGCGGGCGGATGGGATCGACGTCGTTGCTATCGTCACCCCCAACCACCTGCACTTCGCGGTCGCCAAGGCGTTCTTGGAGGCGGGCATCCACGTCATCTGCGACAAGCCGCTGACGACGACGCTTGAGGACGCCGAGGCGCTGGCCGCGTTGGTCCGCGCGAGCGGCTGCGTGTTCGCGCTCACGCACAACTATACAGGCTACCCGCTCGTCCGGCAGGCGCGCGCGATGGTTGAAGCGGGCGCTTTGGGTCCGCTGCGCGTCGTCCAGGTCGAGTACCCCCAGGATTGGCTCGCGACCAAGCTCGAGGAGACGGGGCAGAAGCAGGCGGCCTGGCGCACGGATCCTGCTCGGTCTGGGCCCGTCGGCTGCTTGGGCGACATCGGCACGCACGCCTTCAATCTCGCGCGGTTCGTCAGCGGCTTGGAGGTTGATGCGGTCTTCGCCGAGTTGACCACCTTCGTCGAGGGTCGCCCGCTGGATGACGACGCATGCGTGCTGCTTCGCTTCGTGGGCGGTGCCAAGGGCGGCCTGTGGGCGTCGCAGGTCGCCGTCGGCAACGAAAACGGCCTTCGGCTGCGGATCTTCGGCGAACGGGGCGGCTTGGCGTGGGCGCAGGAGGATCCGAACGTCCTGACCTTTGCGCCGCTCGGTGAGCCGCCGCGGCGGCTGACCCGAGGCGGCCCAGGGCTCGGCGGCGCTGCGGCGCGGGTAACGCGGATCCCTCCCGGTCACCCCGAAGGCTACCTCGAAGGCTTCGCCAACCTGTATCGGGATGCCGCCGAGCGGATTCGCGCCGCCATCGAAGGGCGCCCTGCGGATCCCGCGGCCGATCTGCTGCCGGGCGTCGATGCGGGTGTCGAAGGTGTCCGGTTCATGGGCAGCGCGCTCGCCAGTCACCGTGAAGGTCGCTGGGTGCCCTTCTAAGGCACACAACGCTTGGGGCCTTGTGCTGCGGGGCACCACACAGCCCAACACAAA
>CAYUKE010000124.1:0-9047 GCA_964445185.1 uncultured Geminicoccaceae bacterium | reverse complement strand
CTCTCTTCGCCATAGAGCCAACCGCCGCGCGCCTGGACGCGCGCGCGCGAGTTCGCGATAAGGTCTCGACAACGATGGCGAGCGTTCATGCCTGCACGTATCTATCGGCCGGCAAAGCCGGCCGTGTCGTCGGGTCGGGGTAAGACCCGGTCGTGGCTGTTGGAGATGGAGCCGAAGGAGCGGCGCGAGCCCGATTCGCTGATCGGCTGGGTCGGTTCCGGCGACACCGAGCAGCAGCTGTTCCTGCGTTTCCCTTCCAAGGAAGCAGCGATCGCTTACGCGCGGCGCCAGGGCATCGACTATGTCGTCGACGAGCCCCAGGAACGCGTCGTTCGCCCGAAGTCCTACAGCGACAATTTCACCCGCCGATCCTAGTGCCGCCGCGATTGGGCTTGCATGGCCATGACCAGCGGGGATTCATGTCACGAGGCTCCCGTAGCTCAGCCGGATAGAGCATCCGCCTTCTAAGCGGACGGTCGCAGGTTCGAGTCCTGCCGGGGGCGCCATCCGGCCTGTTGCCGCCTACGCCTCGACGAAGGTGTCGGCCTCCCAGTACTCGAGCGTACCAGCCGCGGCCCCCGACTGCGTCACAGTGGAAAGGAACGTCTCGCCGCTGGCACGGGGGAAGGCGTAGACGACACCCGGCTTGATGATCGGATCGGCCTCGGACGCGGTCACGTCGCTTGCACCGAGGCGGATATGGCAAGGCGTCGTCGTCTCGACGAACACCGAATGGCCGTCGAGCGCGCTGGCCGAGCGGGTCGCCGTCGGCCCGACCGGCTGAGTGCGCCGGCTCCCCCACTTCCAATGGACGAGGCTCACCGACGAACCGTTGGTGTCGCGGGCAAACTTGGTTGGGAACATCGAGGACCTCGCGCATCTGGTGGCCGCGGACGGCAGCGTTGCGATGCGTCATAGGAACATATTCTTATTAACGGTGCAACACACATCTAGCCTCACGGCTTCCTAGAAGCGGAACGACGCGTGGAGCGTCAGTATGTCGATACCGTTGTCGAAGCTGCCGCGCAGCGTGCCCGCCCCCGGCACATCGACCAGGTCAACGTCACCATCGGCGACGAAGATGCGCGAGTAGCCAGCGCCAACCGTGAGCCACTCCCGCGGCGTCCAAGCGGCCCCCAACGACAACCAAGTTCGGTCGTTGCCGGGGATGCGCGGCGTCCGAAAACCGGCTTGGATGGGCGTCTGGTCGAACGCCGCGCCGGCCTGCAACGTCAGGTCCTCGCGCGGCCGGTACTCGGCGCCGAGCGCGAAGAACCACGTGTCCTCCCAGTTCTCGGGCGTGACACTATCCGGGCTACCGTCGTCGAAGCTGACGCGCAGCTCGTCGAAGCTGCTCCAACCGGTCCACTCGACGGTGCCGAGAACGTCGATCGATCCGGTGACACGCTGACGGACACCGAGGCTGACAACCTGCGGGGTCGACAGGGCTGCACGCCCGCCGACGGTGTCGACGGAAAAGGGCGTGGTGATGGTTCGCTCGCCATCAAGCGAGTGGTTGATCTGCGAGCGATAGCCAATGCCGATACGCGTGCCCGGCAGCGGCTCGGCAAGCGCGCCCAGCGTGAACCCGAAATCCCAGTCGTCGCCCTCCACCTTGGCAATCGGATCGAAGCCGGCACCAGGCACGAACAGCGCGTTGGCGAGCGTCGCGTCGGCGTACTGCGCAACGAAGCCGGCGCCGAGACTGAACCGGTCGGACACCTGATAGGCGATGGCCGGGTTGATGTTGATCGTCTTCAGGTCACTCTCGGTCGCGTGGTAACGGCCGACCCAATCGTTCGGCTGCTCGGTCCGCAGGCCGAACGGCGCCGTCACGCCGAGCCCGAAGCGCAGGGCTCCGCTGGAGATCATCGCGTACGTCGCCGGGACCACCGCGTTGGTGGCGATGTCGCCGCCCGTTCCGCCGGTGATGGGCGCCCCGGTCGGATCGGTCGCCTCGTCGAGCCGGAACTCCGACGACGGCACGATGTAGCTGAGGGATAGATTTGCCTGCGTGCCAGTGTGGAGGCTCAGCGTCGCCGGGTTGAAGTACATCGTCGAGATGTCGGCCCCGCCCGCAGCGACACCGGCAAACGAAAGCCCCTGGAAGCTGCCGCTCTGTTCTCGGATGGCAAATCCCGATGCGGCCGCCTCCGAGCAGACGAGCGCAGCAGTGACAATGGCAGCCGCAGGTCTTGGTATCATTATGACGATCCTTGGTTCTTGTCCTCTAGGGGCGCGACGACGGCCGCGCGGCTGGCACCGCTCCGCCGACGTTCCGCAGCGCGCGGTCGTCGGACCTCGGCGCCGCCGCTCCCCAAGACCGCCGCACGTTCGATCGACGCTTTGGCGTTGGCGCAACAGTCGCCAAGGCCGCGCCAGGTTGAACCGCGGGCAACGTTGCGCCTCGTCACAGCATCGAGCCGATACGCGTTTGGGTTGGGGATATCTCTCGACCGCGCAGCAGCGGGTCGCGCGCGCGCTGCCGCCGATCGCGTCGGCGAGGTCCGAAATGCCCCAGATCGTGGCGTCCATCCTGGTATCCGGGTTTTGGAAAGGCGCGCAAGCGCTACCAGATACGTCATCGGCGCGCCGCTGTCGCGGGTCTTCTCGAGCACACTCTCGCCTCAAGGTTGCCGTTGCGGCCCTACTCGAGGTTGACATTACTCAAATGCAACGGCTCAATGACGCTCGTTCGGGTCGCAGCTCTGCGGTGGTGCTTGTCGCCTGACGGCGCTTGCCACTTGACCTCGCCCAACACAGACAGACCGTTGACACGAGAGGCGACCGTTCGCCGTCGCGAAGCGCGCTGCGGAACAGCGCAGCAACATGTTCTCGTGCCTCTTCCCGCCTCGTTCATCTTGATGAACCGTGCCTCCCATCCGTCGAAACGTCGCGTGCCAGGTCGACCCTCTTGCCCTATACTGTTGCGACAATGATCTGTTCTAGGACGCTGCCGCGCCGGTGCGCGGGCGACAGCGACTCCCTGTAAGGAAGCATGCCCATGGCCGAAGCGCCGGTCACCGACTTCGCAGATCTGATCGCCAAGGATCGCGCCGAGCGGCGCAAGTTCGAGTGGCGCGGGACGTTTCTGGAATACCTCGAACGCGTGAAGGAAGACCCCTCGCAGGCATGGCTGGCCCACCGCCGCCTGCATGAGATGATCGTCGCTCCGGGCGTCGAGCCGGCTGATCCGGAGCGCGACGCCCGCCTGCGGCGCCTGTTCGGCGAACGGATCCCGCCGACCTATCACTTCTTCGAGGACGAGTTCTTCGGGATGGAGCGGACGCTTGAGAAGATGGTCCGCTACTTCTACGCCGCGGCGATGGGCGGCGAGGAAGCACGACAGGTCTTGTACCTGATGGGACCCGTGGGCTCAGGCAAGAGTTCGCTTGTTGAGCGCCTCAAGCGCGGCCTCGAGGGACTGCCTCCGATCTACGCAATCGACGGCTGCCCGATGTACGGCAACCCCTTGACCCTGATCCCGCGCCATCTGCGACCGGCGTTCGAGGAGATGCTCGGCGTGAGGATCGAGGGCGATCTCTGCCCACCGACCCGCTGGCGGCTCCTGAACGAGTTCGACGGTAAGTACGAGGACATGCCGGTCCGCACCGTCACCTTCTCGAAGCGCGGCCAGCGCGGCATCGGCGTCGTGCCTCCCGTCGATCCCAATAACCAGGACACGTCGGTTCTGATCGGCTCGGAGGACATCTCCAAACTCGACCGCTACTCCGAGGGCGACCCCCGCATCCTGCAGCTCAACGGCGCCTTCAATGTCGGCAACCGGGGCATGGTCGAGTTCATTGAGGTATTCAAGAACGATACGGAATATCTGCATACGATGATCACGGCGACCCAGGAGAAGTTCATCCCGGCGCCTGGTCGGCACGGCACCTGCTACGTCGATTGCTGCATCGTTGCCCACTCCAACGAGGCGGAATGGCAACGGTTCAAGGCGGACCACACCAACGAGGCGATCCTCGATCGCATCGTCGTCGTCAAAGTCCCGTACAACCTGCGCCTGTCGGAAGAGGTAAAGATTTACGAAAAGTTCATCGCTAAGTCGAACTTCAAGACGAAGATCGCACCGCACACCCTTGAGATCGCGTCGATGTTCGCGATCCTCACCCGTCTTGAGCCCACGCCGAAGTGCGATCCGATGACCAAGCTCCGCCTCTACAATGGCGAGGAGGTCGTCGAGAAGGGGCGGACCAAGAAGATCTCGGTTCGCGAGCTCCAGGACGACGTCAAGCGCGAGGGCATGTTCGGTATCTCCACGCGCTTCATCATGAAATCTCTCGACGCGGCACTCAGCGCCAGCCCACAGGCGACGCACCCCCTCGCCGTCCGCGAAGCCCTCATCCACATGGTGCGCGAGGCCGACCTCGCCGACGACGTCAAGAAACAGTATCTAGAGTTCCTGCAGGATACGCTGCACAAGGTCTATCTGGAGCTTTTAGAAAAGGACATCACGCGCGCTTTTGTCTATTCCTTCAAAGAACAGGCGGAGACACTGTTCCAGAACTACCTCG
Source organism: uncultured Geminicoccaceae bacterium (assembly GCA_964445185.1). Taxonomy (GTDB): domain Bacteria; phylum Pseudomonadota; class Alphaproteobacteria; order Geminicoccales; family Geminicoccaceae; genus JAAAPF01. Next base: position 4,515 of record CAYUKE010000124.1, on the reverse strand, counting down.
ACCATGCCGAAGCGTTCGTCACGAAGACGAAGCTGAAGGATGCGCACACCGGCGACGAGCTGCAGCCGGACGAAGCGTTCCTCAAGTCCATCGAGGAGCAGATCGCCATCATCGGACCGGCCGCGGAAGGCTTCCGACAGGAGGTGATCGCCTTTCTCTGGCGCGCCACGCGCCGGGGCGAGAGCGTGTCCTACGCCGCGTACGAGCCCTTGAAGGAAGCGATCGAGAAGAAGCTGATGAGCTCCGTCCGCGACATCAGCCGCATCATCACCAAGGCCCGCACCCGCGACGAAGAGCAGCGGGAGCGTTATGATCGGATGGTTCAGACGTTGATCGAGAACGGTTACCCGGAGGAGACCGTCGACACGATCTTAAAGTATGCTGCCAATCACCTCTGGAAGGACTGAGGGCGAGACCTGCGCATCGTGGCCGAATCGATCTTCCGTCCCTTCACCTCGAGCGACGCGCTCCGCAGCGACCGCAGCGCTCGGGATCGCCAGCGGCATCGGCAGAAGCTGAAAGCCGCCATCCGCGAGAACATCGCCGACATCATCGCCGAGGAGAGCATCATCGGGCGTGATCGGGACAAGGTCATCAAAATCCCGATCCGTGGCGTGAAGGAGTATCGGTTCGTCTACGGCGACAACCAAGGCGGCGTCGGCAGCGGCAACGGCGACACCCAACCGGGTCAGGTCGTCGGGGAGCGCAAGGACGGCCAGGCGGAACCCGGCAAGGCCGGCGACCAGCCCGGTGTCGACTACTACGAGACGGACATCAGCCTGGAAGAGCTGATCGACATTATGTTCGAGGATCTTGAGCTTCCGGACCTCGAGCGGCGCATCCTCAAGGACGTGATCGCCGACCGTACCACCAAGCGTCGGGGGTTCCGGAAATCCGGTGTCCGCGTTCACCTCGACCGCAAGCGAACGGCCAAAGCGCGCGTTCGGCGGATGAAGGCGCGCGGCCTGGCTAGCGAGCCGCAGGAGGCGGCGCCTGAGCCCGAGGACGCCGAGGCGCCGCGCTTCCGCTTCATCAACGACGATCTCACCTACAAGAAGCTGATTGAGGACAGTCGCCCGGAGAGCAACGCCGTCGTCATCTGCATCATGGACACCTCCGGCTCGATGGATGCCATGAAGAAATACTTGGCACGCAGCTTCTTCTTTCTTCTCTACCAGTTCGTGCGAACCCGCTACGCCCGCGTCGAACTCGCCTTCATCGCGCATCACAGCCGCGCGCAAGAGGTGAGCGAGGAGCACTTCTTTCACAAGGGCGAGTCGGGAGGGACCATGATCTCCTCCGGCTACAACAAGGCGCTAGAGGTGATCCACGACCGTTATCACCCGACGCATTGGAACATCTATGCGTTCCATTGCTCGGATGGCGACAACTTCGAGAGCGACAACCAGGCGACCCTTAAAGCGGCGACCGAACTTTGCGATTGCTGCAATCTCTTCGGCTACGGTGAGATCAAGCCGATGGGATCGCACTTCTACGAGAGCTCGATGCTCGAGCTGCTGCAGAAGCTGGAACGGCCCAATTACCAATCGGTGCTGATCGAGAGCAAAGCGGACGTCTGGCCCAGCTTTCGCGCCTTTCTGTCGCGCGAGCGCACGGACGCCGCCTGATGGCCGACTGGACGATCGATGATCTCCGCACCTGGGACGAGCGCATCCGCGAGCAAGTCGAGACGTTTGGCCTAGACTGCTACCGCCAGGAGTTCGAGGTCTGCGACCATCACGCCATGCTCGGCTACATGGCCTATCACGGCATGCCGGCACACTACCCGCACTGGTCGTACGGCAAGTCCTACGAGAAGACACGGACCCTCTACGACTATGGCGTCTCCGGCCTACCCTATGAGCTTGTGATCAATTCCGATCCCTGCCTCGCCTATCTGATGCAGGACAACTCGCTCTGCCTGCAAATCTTGACGATCGCGCACGTCTATGGCCACAATGATTTCTTTAAGAACAACTTCACCTTCACTGCGCTGACCAACGCCGGCGAGACGCTGAGCAGCTTCAAGACCCGGGCTGATCGAGTCCGGCGCTATATTGAGGATCCGTCGATCGGCGACGAACGCGTCGAACTCTTCCTCGACGCTGCGCACGCCCTCGCCTTCTGCATCAGCAACCAAAAGGCGATCGCCCAGCGCGCGCAGCCGCGCAACACGCCGGAGGCCGGACCGCCGCGCGAGCCTCCCTATGCGATCCTGCAGAAGCCGGAACCCGAGACGGCGGACGAGCCGGATCGGTTTCCGCCCGAACCCGTCACCGACATTCTCGCCTTCATCCGCGATCATCGGCCCGAGCTGGACGACTGGCAGCGGGACCTCCTCGACATCGTCGACGCCGAGGCTCGGTACTTCCTGCCGCAGATCGAAACGAAGATCATGAACGAGGGCTGGGCCAGCTATTGGCACCACAAGCTGCTGACCAGCATCGAGTTGCCGACCGACGTGCACGTTGAGTTCCTGGTTCGCCACAACCAGGTCGTGTGCCCGCACCCCGGCTCGATCAACCCTTACCACCTCGGCTTCGTGCTCTGGCACAAGATCGAGGAGCGGCACGGACCAGAAGCGCTTTGGGCGGTGCGCGAGACCGACCGCGACACGGCATTCCTGCGGCGGTTTCTCGACGTCGAGACGATGCGCGAGCTCGACCTTTTCAGCTTCGAGCCCAAGGGCGACAAGCTGGTCGTCACGGAGGTCGCAGACGAGGACCATTGGGAAGAGGTTAAGCGCAAGCTGATCTCGCAGATCGGCAGCGGCACAAACCCGGTCATTCGCATCACCGACGCGGACTTCAATCGCCGCCGCGAACTTTACCTGCGCCATGCGCACGACGGTCGCGACCTCCACCTCGGTTACGCAGAACGGACGCTCCAGCATCTGTTCACGCTGTGGGGGCGCCGAGTGCTTCTCGAGACCCGCGTCAACGGCAAGCCTACCCGCCTCGCCTTCGACGCCGACGGGTTCGACGCTCGACTGGTCGTCTGAGCGCACAACACGGAACCCAAGGTCAGGGTGGCACGCCACTGATCAGCTTGACCGGCCGCGCCGCCGGAAGGCGGGCGCCGGCGGTGGTGAGATCGTTGATCAGCCGAAACAGCGCCTCGCGGTCGCCGTCGACGTCCATGCCGGCAGCGAGCTGCGCGATCGACGCGCCGCGCTGAGCTTCGACGACCACGATCCGACGCTGCCGGAATGCGCCGGCGATCGTGGCCGGCACCGGCTCGGCGGTTAGCTGGACCAGGCGGATCGCGCGACGATCAGCGTCGTCGAAGGCGCCGCGCTTCAAGAACCGCAAGCGCCGGTCGCCGCCCGGCACCGGCACCAGCGTCGTTGCCACGGCGACCGGCCAGGCTGGGTCTGGACGCTCAGGCCGCGGGGCCCCCTCGCCCGGCACCGCATCAAGCGTCGCCGCCTCGGGCAGGCGCCGGTCCAAGAGCAGCAAGAGACCTCCCGCGTCGCGGCCGAACGCCCAATCCGCGGTGCTCACCATGTCGAAGCCGGCCGGCAACGTGAAGCGGATGCCCAAGCCCAGGTGAACGTAGGTCCGCCCGGCTACGAACCCACGCCGCCGGTCGGGACCGAAATCGAGGCCCGCGACAGCGGCATACAACGCCTCGCGCCGGGCCGGCGGCCGCGGCTCGACCGCCGCGGATCGGCCCTCAGCAAGCCCGATCCGCGCTTCGAGGCGCCGGCTGACGAAGCCCACGCGCGCGTTGTCCAGATCGCTTGCCATCGCGTTGAACGTGGCGAGGCGCCGGAGAACCCGCGCCATCGCGTGGCTGTCGTGGCCAGCCGCCTCCAGATACACCTCGCCGAGGCGATCGGCCTCCAGCTCCTGCGCGACAACCAGCTCGGCGCTAACCGCGGGGGCGTCCGGTGGCCCGTCCTCCGCGGCCAGCACCGCGCCGAGGACATGTTCCGCGGCGCGGCGACGGGCCGGCAGCACGCGCTGCAGGGCGTGGCCGGCGGTGAGGTGCGCGATTTCGTGGGCCAAGGCCGCGGCCAGTTCTGCCTCGTCGGCGACCAGGGCGAGCAAACCCCGGGTGACGTAAACGTAGCCGCCGGGCAGTGAAAACGCGTTGGGGCTCGCCTCGTCGAGCACCGTGTAGCGGACGGTACCGAGCCCATCGCCGGCGACCGCTTCGACGGACGCGCCGACCGCCTCGACATAGCCTTGCAGCGCCGGTCGCTCGAGCGCACCACCGAAGCGCGCCAGCACCCGAGGGTGCTCTGCGGCACCGATCGCCGCTTCCAGCTCGGCTCTCGGCGGTGGCGCGACGGTGCAGCCCGCGACCAAGAGCGCGAGCGGCACGAGGTACGTCGCGAACCAATGTCCAGCGCCCATCGCGCTAGATGTAGGGTCAGCGGACCGGACCGACGAGACCAGCACCGGCCAATTCGCCCCTTGGCGCCGGCAACCCCGGGCTGCTACCACCCGTCGCGAGCGCCCGTAGCTCAGCAGGATAGAGCATCAGATTCCTAATCTGAGGGTCACAGGT
>CAYUKE010000123.1:0-9053 GCA_964445185.1 uncultured Geminicoccaceae bacterium | reverse complement strand
GGCCGTCGCGCGGCCCGCCGCCGCGTCCTGCTGCTGCCACCGGCGTTCGCGCCAACGGCCCCAGACCAGGTGGTAGAACAGACCCACGGCGCCCACGGCACCGCCGATGGTGGCGAACGCCGCCGCGATCTCCCAAAAGCGGTCCTGAGGGTCGCCTTGGAGGACCCAATCCCAAAGCGGCTGCAACCAATCCGGCATCCGTGACCCTCTGCGCCTCGGCACCTCAAATGGGCGTGCCGAGTTGGCGCGAGCCTAGAATCGCTTCCGGCGCGTGGCGAGAGACGCGTTACCGCTTGCGAACGCCTAGCGCGCGACCCGCGCCCGGCGGCAGGGGCGAGACGGGCCAGCCGCCGGTGAAGTCGAGGGTGGTGCCGGTCATGAAGCGGGCGCGGGTGGTGGCGAGGAAGGTGACCAGCTCGCCCAGCTCCTCGGGCTGGCCCAGGCGGCCGGCCGGCACCATGCGGGCGACGAAGTCGCGGCCCGCCGGATCGTCGACGAAGCGCGCCCGCGGATAGTACATCTCGTTGGCGAAATAGTTGGGCGCGATGGCGTTGACCGTGATGTTGGACGGCGCCAGTTCGCGCGCGAACGAGCGCAGCAGCGCGTTGCCGGCCTCGCGGGCCGCGTCCGGAATGCTGCCGCCCGGGACCGGCAGACGCGCCCGGGGCGAGGTGATCATGATGATCGAGCCGCCGCCCCGCTGCTTCAGATGCGGCACGACGGCCCCGATCAGCGCGAAGGGCATGACGACGAGGGCGTCGAGCGTGCGCCGCAGCTCAGCGATGTCGGCTGCGTCCACCGGCGCGACCACGGCCGGATAGCTGTCGTTGCTGACGACGACGTCGAGCGCGCCGGCCGCCGCGAGCGCTTCGGCGACGATGGCTGCTGGCTCCACGGCGGTGAGCGCGCGGACGTTGGCCCGCTCGTGCTCGAAGCGCGCGCGGGCATCGGCATCGGCGAAGCTGGCGTCGTGGCCGAAGACGCGGAAGCCGGCGTCGGCGAGCGCGGCGACGGCGGGCGGACCGGCGAAATGCAGCACGTTGGTGACCAGCGCGGCCGGCCCTTGCGTCATCGCCCCCTCCCCGGTGTGTCTAGCGACAGGTTCGAGCTTTAGCTCGCATACGAATAATTCGTGGGCAAGCGAAATGCGAGCTTAGGTTACCTGCCGCACCCGCCGCAGCAGGTTCTTGAGCAGCAGCCGCTCCGCCGCGCTCAGCCGGTCGGCGAGGAACGCGCGATTGGCCTCCTGCATGCAGGCGTAGAGTTGCGACGCCAGCTCGCGGCCCGTGGGCGTCAGACAGATCAGGAGCGCCCGCCGGTCGTCGGGGTGCTTTTCCCGCGCGACGACGCCGGAGCGCTCGAGCCGATCGACGATGCCGGTCACGGTGGCGCTATCGAGCATCACGCGCCGCGCCAGGTCGGCCGAGGTGATGCGGTCGTGGTCGTGGAGGACGTTCAGCACGAGCCCCTGCACCGGGGTGACGCCCAGCGGGGCGATCCGCCCCGCCCAGAAACGCGTGGCGACCTGATCGGCCTTGGCGAGGTCGAAGAAGATGCAGTCCTCGGCGCTGACAGGCGCGTCCATGTCGATCGGTCGCTGTTTTGGTTCGCAGGCGAGTTAAGGCGCATGGGGCCCGGCCCCTTGTCAAGATGGGCACCGGCGTCGCGGTCGTGGCCGCAACGGCCCTAGTCGGTGAACGTGCAGAGGTAGCTGTCGTGCGCCCAGCCGTCGATCAAGAGGCTCTTGTAGGCGCGGCGGCGGCCGTCGGGGGCGTGGCTTTGGTCGCCGCCGACAACCCGGACCCACGCGCCGGCGCGCTCGCGCGTGTCGAGTTCGAGCGTGGTGTAGCGCTCGATGCGGGCCGTCACCGCATGATCCGTGCCCGGCCCGGCGCGAACGGCCAAGGTCGCGCCGTCGGCGAGGTTGCAGGCGACAGCGTAGGCATAGCCCGGCCGCTGCCCGGGCCATTCGACCTCGCGAGCGAGGCCCCCAAGGGTCAGGTCACCGACACGCCCACGCTCGGCGGTCGCAGCGGTAGCCCCCGCGAGCAGCAGCAGCGTCGCCCAAACGAACCGTCTCATCGCCGTAGCCTAACCGGGCGCCGCGCCCGCGCTCATGCGGAGCAACGTCGCGCCGCTCCCTGCGGTCCACGCCACGGCGCCGTTCGTCCATGCAGGGTGCAGCCGTCACCGCGCCTGGCGCCGGCGATAGCCGAGCGCCTCGGCGACATGGGCGCGGCCGATCGCGTCGCTGTCCTCCAGATCCGCGATCGTTCGCGCGACGCGCAGTACGCGGTGATAGCCGCGGGCGCTGAGCTTGAGCCGCTGGGCGGCGTTCTGCAGGAGCGCTTCGGCATCGTCCGTGCGGCGGCAAACCTCGTCGAGCAGCTCGCCGTCGACCTCGGCGTTGGTCTTGAGGTGCGGCGCACCCAGCCTGGCTAGTCGGTCGGCCTGGCGGGCGCGGGCATGGGCGACGCGGGCGGCAACCTCCGCCGAGCCCTCGGCCGGCGGCGCGAGCGCAAGGTCGGCCGGGAGCACGGCGGGCACGTCGATCGTCAGGTCGATACGGTCGAGCAGCGGACCCGAGAGCTTGGCCTGGTAGGTGCCGCCGCACTTCGGCGCCTGCGGGCACGCCAGCCGGGGATCGTCCAGATGGCCGCAGCGACAGGGATTCATCGCGCAGATCAGTTGAACGCGGGCCGGATAGGTCGCGTGCATCTGCGCGCGGGCCACCGTCACCTCGCCGGCCTCGAGAGGCTGGCGGAGGCCCTCGAGCACTTGGCGGCCGAACTCCGGCAGCTCGTCGAGGAAGAGCACGCCCTTGTGGGCGAGGGAAACCTCGCCGGGGCGCGCCTGGGGACCGCCGCCGATGATCGCTGCCATCGAGGCCCCGTGGTGCGGGCTGCGGAAGGGTCGCTCAGGCGACAGCGCCCCTTCCTTGAGCGCGCCGGCGACGCTGCGGATCATGCTGACTTCGAGGATCTCGTGCGGGTCGAGGGGTGGCAGAAGGCCGGCCACGCGCTGCGCCAGCATCGACTTGCCGGCGCCCGGCGGGCCGATCATCAAGAGGTTGTGGGCGCCGGCCGCTGCCACCTCGAGCGCGCGCTTGGCACTCTCCTGCCCCTTCACGTCGCGCATGTCCGGATAGCTGGCCTCGCGCTCAGCCACCCGCGGCTCCGGCGGCGGCAAGAGGCGCGTCCCCTGGGCGTGGGCCACCAACGCCGGCAGGTCCGGCGCGGCGACAATCACCAGTTCGCCGCCGAGCCATGCCGCTTCGCCGCCGGACGCCTGGGCGCAGACGAGGGCCAATCCTTCGCCCGCGGCCGCCACCGCGGCCGGCAGCACGCCCGGCACCGGCCGCAGCCGACCGTCGAGGCCAAGCTCGCCGAGCGCGACGCAGCCCTGGAAGGCGTCGCGGGGAATGACGCCGATGGCCTCAAGCACCGCGAGCGCGATCGGCAGGTCGTAGTGGGACCCTTCCTTTTGGCGGTCGGCCGGCGCCAGGTTGACGGTGATCCGCTTCGGCGGCAGAGCCAAGCCGAGGGCGGCGATCGCGGCGCGCACCCGCTCGCGGCTTTCGGCGACCGCCTTGTCGGCGAGGCCGACCACGGCGAACGCCGGCAGGCCGGCCGAGAGCTGGACCTGAACCTCGACCGGCTGCACCTCGATGCCCTGGAACGCGACCGTGCGCGCCTTGGCGACCGCGAGCCCGGCGGGCAGCGCCCGGGCCATGGGTCCTCTCCCACAAACGACAATCAAGCAACGCTAGCGCATTGCAGCACTAAGTTCAGCATCGCCGAAGGTCCTGGCGCGAACGCCCCGGCGGATGCCGGCCGCGCGGCGTGCCGTTGATCCACGTCCGCGACAGCAGCCGTTCGCCGGCGGTAAGTAGGCGCGCAACGGGCAACCAGGAGAAGGCCGATGCGATTGCCGTGGACACGTCGAGGGCTGCTCGCCGCGGCCGGCGCCAGCGCCGCGGTGACGCCCGATGCCGCGCCCGCGAAGGCGCTGCGGTTCCCGGGCGGCAAGCTGATGTGCCCGAACCGCGAATGCGGGTTCATGTACGATCCGGCCGTCGGCATCCCGGAGCAGGGGATACCACCAGGCGTTGCCTTCGAAGACCTGCCCGAGGACTGGCGCTGCCCGGTCTGCGGTTTGGAAAAGCGCTACTGGATCTGACGGGCGCGGTCAGGTTGGCTCCGAGCGACATAGCCGAGTATATCACAGCCGACGACCTGGCGGCGGCACCTCACGGCGCGATCTGCGGCTTCGGCCTGCGCGTACGGTCGGGACTAACCCACGCAGACCGTTCAGATATTCTGATCACATTTTATCATTAATTTAGAAAAACTGTTGAATTTGATTAAGCTTGAAGCGATACCCGCCCGGCAACCTCGCCGAGTGGACACCCCATGCCAGTCAATCTTGCAGACGCCCCGACGAGCAACGCCGACCTCGTCAGCCTCGGTCTGACGCTCGCCGAGCTCGCCGCAGTCGACCCCGAGCAGCTCGCCGAGCTGATCGCCACTGGCGCCGCCGACGACGTCGTCGCGGGTTGGGTGGAAAGTGGGATCGCCCAGGCTGTTGTGGCCGACCACGGCCACGCGCTCCGCTGGGGCTCAAGCGACGACGATCATCTCCGCGGCGGTGTCGGCAACGACCTCTTTCATGGCCGTGCCGGCAGCGACACCGTCAGCTTCGCCGACGGCATCCAGGGCGGCGTCGTCCTCGATCTGGGCGGCTGGAACTGGAATGGCTTCGTGACCGCGTGGATCGACCGCGACGGTGACGGCGTCGTCGACGAGACCGACCTCCTTTGGGTCGACGACCACTCGGAGCACGGCATCGAGGACGCCGTCGGCAGCGCCGGTGACGACATCCTCACCGGCAACGGCGGCGACAACCAGTTCTACGGCTCGGCTGGCAACGACCATCTGGTCGGCGGCGGCGGCTTCGATGTGGCTCACTATGGCGACCTCGGCGTCCGGATCATCCTCGAACCCGGTGGCGTCGTCACCAAGGCCGGCCTCGGCAGCGATGTGCTCGGCACCTACGATAGCGCCACAGGAACGCTCGCAGCACTGGAGAAGGTCGTTGGCGCCGCCGGGCACGGCAACGTGGTCGACGGGACTGCCGGCTTCGGTCCGGTCGCGCTCACCGTCGATCTGCAAAGCGGAACGTTGGCGGCGCACCTGAGCGACGGCTACGACGGGTTCGGCGCCGGCTTGCTGGTCGCCTTCGAGATCGTCAACTTCGCCCACGTAACCGGCGGCCGCGAGGCCGATCACGTCGTCGGCGACGATGCGGGCAACCGCCTGCGCGGCGGTGGCGAGGCCGACGTCATATTCGGCAAGGCCGGTAGCGACAAGCTCTTCGGCGGTGCCGGCGACGACGTCCTCGGCGGCACCCAGGGCCGCGATCTCGTGCACGGCAATGCCGGCGACGACACGCTCTTCGGCGGCGCCTGGCACGACATCGTCGCTGGCGGCATCGGCCACGACACGCTCCGCGGCAACACCGGCAACGACGAGCTCCGCGGCGACAGTGGCCGCGACAGCCTGCACGGCGGCGGCGGCGCGGACCTCCTACGCGGCGGCACCTGGAGCGACGTTCTCGACGGCGGTACCGGCGACGACCATCTGTGGGGCGGTCGCGGCGCGGATCTTTTCATCTACATCGCCGCAGGCGGCCTCGACACCATCCACGACTTCGCGGCCAATGACGTCCTCAAGCTCCGGGGCTTCGTCGACGTCACCGCCGCGGACGTGGTCGCGCGTGCCACCGTCGCGGACGGCAACACGTCGATCGACGTCGACGGCGACGGCAACACGGACCTGCAATTGCTCGGCTTTGTCGGCTTTGGCGCCGACGACGTCATGATCTGAGCGACAGCATCACCGGCATGAGTTGGGACCAATGCCAACTCATGCCGTTTCGCTGCGCCGAACGCCTTCGCGGCCCCCAGCGACGGCGCGTGGGCTCAGCTGGCGAGGGCCGCGTAGTCGGTGTAGCCGCGCGCGTCACCTCCATAGAACGTGCTCGGGTCGGGCGCGTTGAGGGGTGCGCCGCGCCGGTAGCGCTCCGGCAGATCGGGGTTGGCGATGAACGGCCGCCCGAAGGTCACCGCGTCGGCGCGGCCGCGCCTGATCCAATCTGCTGCCCGCGCGGCGTCGAAGTCGCCGTTGGCGACGTAGGTACCATGCCAGCGCGCCCTTAGCCGCTCGAGCACGTCTGCCTCCGCGGCGCTCACCTCAATGCCCGGAAACTTCTCGACGACGTGCAGAAAGGCGAGGCCCAAGCGATCGAGCCCGTCGATGACGGCGCCGAACGCGGCCTCGGCATCGTCCGAGCGCATGTCGTTGAAGGTGCCGATCGGCGACAGCCGGACGCCGACCCGGTCGGCGCCGATGACGCCGGCGACCGCCTCGGTCACCTCCAGGGTCAGGCGCGCGCGGTTGGCGTGGCTGCCGCCATAGGCGTCACCGCGGGCGTTGCTATGGGCATGGATGAACTGGTCGAGGAGGTAGCCGTTGGCGCTGTGCACCTCGACGCCGTCGAAGCCCGCCTCGATCGCACGGCGGGTGGCCGCGCGATACTCCTCGATCACCGCCGGGATGTCCTCGGTCGCGAGCGCGCGCGGCTCCGAGCAGTCGACGAAGCCCTCAGGCCCGAACGTCTGGGCTGCAGCGCGGATCGCGGACGGCGCCAACGGCTGCGCGCCCTCGGGCAGCATCGAGACGTGGCTGATCCGGCCGACGTGCCAGAGCTGCAGGATCATGCGCCCGCCGGCCCCGTGGACCGCGTCGGTGATGGCCTTCCAGCCGGCGACGTGTGCATCCTCGTGGATCCCCGGCGTGTCGATGTAGCCCTTGCCCATCGCGCTGATCTGCGTCGCCTCGGTGAAGATGACCCCAGCCGAAGCGCGTTGCCGATAGTAGTCGACGGCAAGATCCTTCGGCGTGCCATCGCTGTGCGCGCGGTTGCGGGTGAGCGGCGCCATCAGCACCCGATTGGGCAGGCTCAGGGCGCCGAGCCGCAGGGGCGCGAAAAGCGGTTCGATGTCGTTCGGTGCCGAGGCCATGAGCCGATCTCCCGCGGACGCTTACCGACCGGAGACGTGGGAAGATCGTGGACCACGGCTACCACCAAATCCGCATCCGCGGCATTCGCTGCCGGCATCGCCGATCACGGACTGATGATGGGGTCAGGTTCTCGACCGTCGGGAACGCCGGCCTTGCGGGCAAGGCCGAGCGTCCCGGACGACGAGCCCATTCGTGTGCCGATCAGCGTTCGGCCTTCACCAGCTCGCGGGTGCGGCCGAAGTAGAAGGGGCCGTGCCATTCGAATGCCGGCCCGGAGTCGCGCCAGAAGTGCGCCACCTGTTCGCCCACCTGCGCCACGACCTCAAGATTGCCGGGCGAACCGAAATTGCTCTGCACGAGATCAAGTCCGGCGACCTGGCCGAGGCCGGGCGCAAACCGGGTCGGTCCCGACCAGGCAAAGCCTGCATCGTTGTTGCGCCAGTAGTGGGCGAGGCTGCCGTCCGCCATTGGCACGACGACCTCGAAGTTGCCCCGCTGGCCGAAACGCCCCTGGACCAGACTGGGCGAACCTGCGACCCCGGAGGCGAAGTAGAAGGGGCCGTTCCAGCGGAAGGTCGGCCCGGAATCCCGCCAGAAATGAGCCAGCCGGTCGCCGATGCGGACGACCACCTCGAGGTTGCCCGGCGCGCCGAAGTTCGACTGGATGAGGTCAACGGCATCGACGGGGCCGAGGCTCTGGGCGAAGCGGAAGGGCCCGGCCCAGGTGAAGCCGCTGTCGTTGTTGCGCCAGAAGTGAGCCAAGCCGCCGTCGGCCATGGCGACGACGACCTCGAAGTTGCCGCGCGCGCCGAAACGGCTCTGCACCAGTCCCGGCTCGCCGTCGATGCCGCTGGCGACGTCGAACGGACCGTGCCAGCGGAAAGTCGGCCCCGAGTCACGCCAGTAGTGGACAAGACGGCCGTCGATGTGCGCAGCGATCTCAAGATTGCCCGGCGCCCCGAAATTGCTCTGGATCAGCTCCAGTCCGTCAACACGCCCACCCGCTTCGGCGAAGCGAAAGGGTCCAAACCAGTTCAACCCACTGTCGTTGTTCCGCCAGAAGTGACCGAGGCCACCGTCGACGAGTGGCGCCGCCACCTCGAAGTTGCCGCGCGCGCCGAACCGGCTCTGCACGAAGCCGACGCCGCTGGTCGAAGCGACGGCGCGCGCCACGAAGTCCCGAATACCATCGCGTGAGACGCGCGTGTAAACGCCGAACAGGTTCGGTCGCGCACAGCCAAAGCCCCAACTGGTGATGCCAGTCAGGGTCGCGTTGTCGGCTCCGCGGGTCAGCGGACCACCCGAATCGCCCTGGCAAGCGTCGCGCCCGCCGGCGGCGACGCCGGCGCAGAGCATGTTGTCCGTAATCGCGCCGTCGTAGGAATTCGCATCGTTGCAGTCGCCGCGGTCGACAAGCGGCACTGCCACGCGCTGCAGGACCGTCGGGCGCGCACCCCCCTCGGTGAGCGTGCCCCAGCCCGTTGCCAGGAGGTCGTCCCCGACGGGCCCGTCCTGGAAGGCGAGCTCGGCGAGCGGCACGCCGGTCGCCGGGCTCTCAAGCTCCCAGACGGCCACGTCGTTGTCGAAGGTCTGACTGTCCCAGTCGGGATGAACGATGATCCGCGCGACGTCATGCCGTTCGCCGGTTCCGTCCAACCCACGCGTGCCGGTCAGCACCTGCACCTGGTCGGCCGTCAGAAAATCGCTGCAATGCGCGGCGGTGACGACGACGGTTTCGGCAATGAGGGACCCACCGCAGAACTGCGCGCGAAAGTCATCTGCCTCGGCGCGCCGCAAGAGACCCACCTGAAACGGATTGTCGTTCGGACCGGCCTCGGTGCCGCCGACGATGCGCGGGCCGAGCAGCGTCGACAGGTCCATGTCGAGCCGACGCGTCGGGTCCGCAGCGATCGCCTGAAGGTTCCGCTCGTTGACGCGCGCCTGCACGAACTCGTGCATCCAGTTGTCTTT
>CAYUKE010000122.1:7502-9130 GCA_964445185.1 uncultured Geminicoccaceae bacterium | reverse complement strand
GTGGCGGTCGCCACGCCGTGTTGTCCGGCGCCGGTCTCGGCAATGATCCGTCGCTTGCCCATGCGCCGGGCAAGCATGATTTGGCCGACGCAATTGTTGATCTTGTGGGCACCGGTGTGGTTCAGCTCGTCGCGCTTGAAGTAGATGCGGGCGCCGCCGCGCGCTTCCGTCAGCCGCTCGGCGAGGTAGAGCGGGCTCGGACGGCCGACATAGTCGCGCAGCCACAGATCGAGTTCGGCTTTGAAGGCCGGATCACGCTTCGCCTCGGTGTAGGCCCGCTCCAGCTCGAGGATGTTGGGCATCAGCGTCTCGGCGACGTAGCGGCCGCCGAAAGCGCCGAAATGCCCGTGCTCGTCCGGGCCGTTCCTGAGCGAGTTGAGTGTCATGGCCAGCCTTCTACTGCGTTGCCGGCAGCCGCGGCGCAAAACGCGCGGATGGCCGAGTGATCCTTCAGGCCGGGTGCCCGCTCGACACCGGAGGCGACGTCGACCCACGCGGCACCCGTGGCGGTGACGGCCGCGCCGACGGTGGCGGGCGTCAGACCGCCAGCCAAGCCCCAACCTTCGGGCAGATCCGCTTCCGCGAGCAGTTGCCAGTCGAACGTGACGCCGTTGCCGCCAGGCGCCGACCCGGCGACAGGCTTAGCGTCGAACAGCAAGCGATCGGCGACGTTCGTGTAGCGAAGGGCGTCGGTGACGTCAGCGGCGTTGGCGATGGGCCAGGCCTTGATGATGCCGAGGCCGCTCGCCTCGCGCACGGCCCCGACACGCGCCGGCGGCTCGTTACCGTGGAGCTGGATGAGGTCGAGGGCGTTGCTGCGCCGGAGTTCGGCGATGAGATCGTCGTCGGGATCGACGACGACCGCGACGCGATCGGCGAGACCCCGCGCGGGCGCCAACAGCTCAGGCAGAGCTGTCGGACGCACGGCGCGCTTTGAGCCCTCGAAGACGATACAACCGACCGCAGCTGCACCCGCGGCGACGGCGGTGGCAACGTCATCCGTCCTGGTAAGGCCGCAGATCTTGACGGCCGCCATCAGCGCGAAGCTCCTTCGAGGCTCGCGATGATGCGCGCTGCGGCTTCGCCCGGCGCGGGCGCGTCAGAGATCGGCCGACCGATGACGAGGATGTCGGCCCCGGCGCGCTGCGCCTCGAGCGGCGTGAGCGTTCGCTTCTGGTCGCCCGCAGGCGCTCCCTCGGGACGGATGCCGGGCACGGCGAGGATCGGCTGCGGGCCGAACGTCTGGCGCAGCAGCTCGACTTCGGCTGGTGAGCAGACAAGGCCGTCGCAGCCGGCCTCGAGAGCCAACTCGCCGAGCGCGCGGACTTGATCGGCGGGTGTGCGGTGCACGCCGATGCTGTCGAGGTCGGCGTGATCGAGGCTAGTCAGCACGGTGACCGCGAGCATGTGAACGTGCCCCGGACCATCGCGACCAGCCTCGACGGCGGCCTTGAGCATCGCCCGGCCGCCCGCGGCGTGGAGCGTCAGGAACCGCGGGTGCAGTCGCGTGACTGCACGTACGGCACCACCGACGGTGTTCGGAATGTCCATCAGCTTCAGGTCGAGAAAGCCCGGTCGTGGGGGTCGCCGCGCTCACGGTCGTCGCGGCGGGGGTCGTCTCGATCCTG
>CAYUKE010000122.1:0-7492 GCA_964445185.1 uncultured Geminicoccaceae bacterium | reverse complement strand
ATCGAGACCGTTGCCGACGAAGAACTCCAGGCCGAGCTTAAGGCCGTCGACGATACCGGCCACGTCGCTGACGAGTTGTTCTGCGGTGTCGAGGTCCGCTCGATCGATGGCGCAATAAACATGCGCTCGGGCCATACGGTTTCCGTTTCCGAGGTCGTTAGCCATCGATGCTAGCCGACGTCGCGTGGCGACGTCACGTGTTCGTCATCTGTGAAGGCCGCCGGTCGCTCCGCCGTGTTCCCGGCCAACCAAGCGCCGAGGGTAGCAGCCTCGATGTCGCCGTCACACCAGGCGGCGGCCGCCGTCCCGATCAGCGGGCCGAACTTGAAGCCGTGACCCGAGAACCCGGCGAGGATAAGGCTCGGACCCTTCCCGTTGGCGATGAAGCACTCGTCGGCGGTGACACTGTAGAAGCAGGTTCGGGCGTCCGCCGGCGCATAGGCGGCGGGGTCGCGTAGCGTGGCTGGCAAGAGATCCACGAGGCGATGCACGTCTTCAGGTGTGGCGGTGCGGTCATGGTCCGGGTGTCCTCGGAGCGTGAAGCTGTGGTCCCCGACCTTGAGCGGCAGGTCGGCCACCGGCGGTACGGCATAGAGCCCCGTACCGCGCCAGGAGATGCCGTCGAGGAGCATCGGCATCGACCGCCAAAGCGCCGCGCGTTCGCTGTCGGTCGTGAGGTCGAGGGCGATCTGGCGCGAGGGTGTCACGCGGTCGGCGACGTCGGGGAGAAGCGTTCCAGTCCAGGGTCCGGCGGTCACGATGAGCCGATCGCCGGCGACGGTCTCGCCGCCTTCCGTCACTGCGCGGGCGGCGCCTAGGTCAAGGCCGACGGCGGCCGTATGCGGGCGCAGACGCACGCGGTCGTGGTGCGCCAGCCAGACGACGAGCGCTTGGAGTAGGCGTCGGGCGAGAAGAACACCACCGCTCGGTAGTATCATACCCCAGTCGAGGTCAGCGGTGGCAAGGAGAGGGTAGCGGACGGCGATCTCCTCTGCCGTCATGATATCGAAAGCGACGTTGAGGGCCTCGAGCGCATGGCGCGTCGCCTCGGCAGCAGGGTCGGCCTTACGAACCACCACGAGCGTGCCAGTCTCGACGAAGAACGATGTGCCCAGATCGGAGAAGAGCCGGTCGTTGGCGACGAACGCGTCGCGAACCATGCGCGCATAGTTCGTCTTGGTGCCGTAGGGATAGCGGATCAGCCGGCTCTCGTCGTGCGATGAGGCGAGCGGGTTCGGCAGCGGGCCACGTTCCAGCAGTTCGACCGCGTGGCCGCGCCGGGCGCAGCCCCAAGCGCTGGCCAGACCCATGATGCCGCCACCGACGACGACGACTTTCATGCGCGCGCGACGACCAGGTTGGCGGCGGCGAGATCCTCGAGCGCCGTGCCGACCGACTTGAAGACCGTGACCTCCTCGGCGTCCTGGCGGCCACGAACGCGGCCGGCGCAAAGGTCGGCGAGTTCACCGGCGATCGCGTCCGCGGCGAACTCGCCGTCAGCGATTGGTATCAGGATATCGCCGGCCTCGGCGAGCGCGCCGGCGCGCGTATCGACGAAGACACGGCCCATGGTCAGAACCAGCGTGTCGCTCTCCCGGAGCGTCGGCAGATAGGCGCCGACGAGGTCGACATGGGTGCCTGCCCGGAGCCAAGCACCCTCGACCAAAGGCGCGCCGCTCATGGTCGCGCAGCTAACGATGTCGGCCTCGCGGACCGCGGCTTTGCGATCTGCCACCGGCGATGCGGCGAAGCCCAGCGCCGCTAGCTGCGCCGCCAGGCTGGCCGCGCGGGCTGGAGTTCTGTTCCAGACGAGCACGCGGCTGATCGGCCGTGTCGCTGCGTGCGCGCGGACTAGGAACGGCGCGAGAGCGCCAGCGCCAAAAAGGGCGAGCGTGGTGGCGTCGGGCCTTGCGAGGTAACGCGCGGCGAGCGCCGAGGCGGCGGCCGTTCGCCGGAGCGTGAGGGCCGTGCCGTCGAGGATCGCGATGAGTACGCCCGTATCGGCTTCGAAGAGGGCATAGGCGCCCTGGACGCTGGGCAAGCCGCGCGCGCTGTTCTCGGGTGTCACGGTTACCAACTTGACCCCAAGGTACCGGCTGCTCCAGGCCGGCATCAGCAACAGCGTGCGGTCGCCGCCGGTGGTGTGATGATGCCTGACCGGCGCCGTCACCCCCTCGCGGAACGCGATCTCGAGCGCTTCCACCAACGGACCGAACGGCAGAGCGTCGTGGACCGATGCGGCATCGAAGTGACGCACCTCGCTTCCGCTAGCGTGACGACAGCGCCAGCGGCTTCGTTCCCGCGGCGGTGCGAGCAAGAGCGGGCGCGCCGGGTCGGACCTTCTGCTCGGTGTCCGCGGCCTTACGACGCTCGGCGGCGCGTGCGGCCGCGATTTCCTCCTCGCGGCGCTCGGCGGCGGCGCGACGCGCTTCCTGGGAGCGCAGCTTGCGTTGCGCCTCTGCCGCGCGGGCGCGCCAACCGATTCCGCCAAGCCAGATCACGATGCCAGCGAGCACGACGCCGGCAGCCAAGGCGCCGATCGCAATGCCCCACACCGGGACGGTGACAGGCGCGATGTTGGGCCAGTATACGATGTCGACAACGTCGCGGTTCTGGATGGCGAAGCTCACCAGATACACGGCGGCGGCGGCGGCGATGAGCAAGCGCAACAAGCGAACCATCGGATGCGTCCCCCTTCAGTGTTGTCGGCGCAGGACCGCCAGCGGCGCTCGCTATGGCGGTCTAGTCGTTGTTGAGAAGCTCGCGGAGATCCTTGCCGGTCTTGAAATGCGGAACGACCTTGTCCGGGACGACGACCTCCTCGCCGGTACGCGGATTCCGCCCCATGCGGCCGGCGCGACGGCGTACCGAGAACGCGCCGAAGCCGCGCAGCTCGACCCGATCGCCACGGCTCAGCGCGTCGGAGATCTCCTCGAACACCGTGCCGACGATGCGCTCGACGTCCCGGGCCTGGAGGTGCGGGTTCGCCTCGGCCAGTCGTCGGATAAGGTCAGACTTGGTCACGGCAACGCCTGCGGGTTTCCATTTCCCTCACCGCGATCTGCTGCCAGAGCCGATTCGGTCCGTCAATCCGTGATCTGACCTAAACCCTTGAGGAAAAGCCATTTTCAGGATCGGGGTCAGGGCCCTGGGCGCGATCCCTCACTCGTCGCCGCTGGTACGCTGCTTCTCGCGAAGCGCCGCGCCAAGGATGTCGCCGAGCGAGGCGCCACTGTCGGCGGAGCCGAAGTCCGCCATCGCCTTCTTCTCGTCCTCGAGCTCCATCGCCTTGATCGAGAGGACCACGCGCCGCGTATTCTGGTCGAGCGACGTGACCATGGCGTCGACCTTCTCGCCAACGGCGAACCGATCCGGCCGCTGCTCGCCGCGGTCGCGCGCGATCTCGTTCTTGCGGATGAAGCCGGGGGCGCCGTTGGTCTCGATCTCGAGACCGCCCGATGTCACCGCGGTGATCGAGCAGGTGACGCGCGCGCCGCGTTTCAGCCCGGCGGTCGCCTCCTTGAACGGGTCCTCGCTGAGCTGCTTGATGCCGAGCGAGATACGCTCCTTCTCGACGTCGACGTCGAGCACCATGACCGTCGCTTCGTCGCCTTCGCCATAGCGCTGGATCGCGTCCTCGCCGGTTTCCTCCCATGAGATGTCGGAGAGGTGCACGAGACCGTCGACATCGCCGTCCAGGCCGACGAACAGGCCGAACTCGGTGATATTCTTGACCTGGCCGGTGAGGGTCGAGCCGACCGGGTGCCGTTCGACGAAGTCCTCCCAGGGATTCATCTGCACCTGCTTGAGCCCCAGTGAGATGCGCCGCTTCTCCTCGTCGACCTCGAGGACCATCACCTCGACCTCCTGGCTGGTCGAGACGATCTTACCGGGATGCACGTTCTTCTTGGTCCAGCTCATCTCCGAGACGTGGACGAGGCCCTCGACCCCAGGCTCCAGCTCGACGAAGGCACCGTAGTCGGTGATATTGGTGACGCGGCCGCTCCATTTGGTGCCGATCGGGTACTTGGCCGCCACGCCCTCCCATGGGTCGGCCTCGAGCTGCTTCATGCCGAGCGAGATGCGTTGTGTCTCGCGGTTGAAGCGGATCACCTGCACTTTCACCTGCTGGCCGACGCCGAGCACATCAGTCGGATGCGCAACGCGCCGCCAAGAAATATCGGTGACGTGCAGCAGCCCGTCCAGACCGCCGAGGTCGACGAAGGCCCCGTAGTCGGTGATGTTCTTGACGACACCGTCGAGGATCTGCCCCTCCTTGAGCGTCTGCAGAAGCTCGTCGCGCTGCTCTTTGCGGCTCTCTTCCAGCACCGAGCGCCGCGAGACGACGATGTTGCCGCGCTTGCGATCCATTTTCAGGATCAAGAACGGCTCGGGCTTGTTGAGCAGATAAGAGACGTCACGCACCGGCCGGATGTCGACCTGGCTGCCAGGAAGGAACGCGACGGCGCCATTGAGATCGACCGCGAAGCCGCCCTTGACGCGGCCGAAGATGTGGCCGGTGACCTTGTCCTGTGCGTTGAACGCCTTCTCGAGCCTGTTCCAACTCTCTTCGCGACGCGCCTTGTCGCGCGACAGGACCGCCTCGCCGCTCTTGTTCTCCAGCCGCTCGACGTACACCTCGACCACGTCGCCAATCGCGACCTCAGGCGGTTGCCCCTGCACCGCGAACTCCCGGACGGGAACCCGACCTTCCGCCTTGAGCCCGACGTCGACGACGGCGTCGTCGTTCTCGATGGCGACGACGGTGCCCTTGACTACCGTCCCTTCGAGCTTGTTTTTGCCGGAGAGCGATTCGTCGAGCATCGCGGCAAAGTCTTCGATCGCCGGCGCCTCGACGGCAGGGGTGGTCTCGCTCATTCGGTCTCCGCGGCGCGGACGCACTGGCCCGCTATGTTGACGTTGCACCAACGCCGCGTGACCCGTCTGACCGACGGGCCCGCGCGGCACGCTCATCGATGAAACTCCGCGCCGCGCGAACGGTAGCCTCGAAGCAGAGGCGGGTCGTGTCGAGGAGAAACGCGTCCCATGCGACCGCCAGAGGCGCGGCGCTGCGGGTCGCATCTCGCTCGTCGCGGCGGCGGAGCTCCGCCAATACGGCGACGGGTATAGCCCCGCCACCTCGCGCTCGCAACTGCTCGAGGCGCCGTTCGGCGCGGACCGCGAGGCTGGCGGTGATGAAGATCTTGGCCGGCGCCTCCGGCACCACGGCGGTCCCGATGTCACGGCCGACGACGACCGCGCCGCCCGACTGCAGCGCGAACGTTCGCTGCAGCTCGAACAAGGCTTCTCGAACCTCCGGCATCGCGGAGACGCGCGAGGCGCGCTCGGCGACCTCCTCGCCGGCAAGCGCATGGGCATTCAGCCCGGCGTGGTCGAGCGCGCGGGCAGCGGCAACCGCCGCCGCGACGTCGTCCGCACGGTCGGCGGGTACGGCAACGCCAACCGCGCGGTACAACAGGCCGGTGTCGAGAAACGGCAGGCCTAGGTCGTGGGCCAGTCGAGCGCCGACTGAGCTCTTGCCGGAACTCGCGGGTCCGTCGATCGCGACCGCAAAGGGCTGCGGCGGCTCGCCACTAATCATGCTGTGGTCAGCCGGGCGCCGAGCCCCTGCATGATCTGAGCGAAGTCGGGAAAGCTGGTGGCAATGGTCTCGGCGCCGTTGACGGTGATGGGCGCCGCGCCGACCAGCCCGAGGACGGCGAAGCTCATGGCGATGCGGTGATCGTGCTTCGGGTCGACGCGGATGCCGGCGGTTGGCGGCGCACCGCCAGTGCCCGTCACGGCAAGCCAGTCGTCGCCGGCCTCGACTTGGACGCCGGCAGCGGCGAGACCTGTCGCCATCGCGGTCAAGCGGTCGGTTTCCTTGACGCGCAGTTCGCCCAAACCGTGCATCACCGTTCGGCCCGTCGCGAGCGCTGCGGCGACGGCGAGGATGGGGTACTCGTCGATCATCGCCGGGGCGCGCTCGGCCGGAACGTCGATCGCGCGCAAAGGCCCGGCGCGAACGACAAGGTCGGCGACTGGCTCGCCGCCCATGCTGCGATGGTTAGCGGCCTCGACCGTTGCACCCATCGCTTCGAGCACGGCGAGGAGGCCTGCCCGCGTCGGGTTCATGCCGACCGCGTCGAGGCGCACTTCGGACCCGGGGACGAGGCTTGCCGCGACCAGCGGGAAGGCCGCGGAGGACGGATCGGCCGGCACGTGGAGGGTCAACGGCCGCAGCTCCGGCTGACCTCTGACCGTCACCTCGTTTCCGCCCTCCGCGAGCGTCGTCTGCTCGAACTCGGCGCCCATCGCCGCCAGCATCGTCTCGGTATGGTCCCGCGAGGGCGCCGGCTCGCGCACCGACGTCTCACCGGGCGCGTGCAAGCCGGCCAGCAGCACCGCTGACTTGATCTGCCCAGACGCAACGGGGCTGTTGTGCTTGATCGGCCTGAGACTGTCGGTGCCGATCATGGCAAGGGGAAGCCGCCCGCCATCGCGAACGACGGCCTCAGCACCCATGGCAGTGAGTGGGTCGAGGACACGGCTCATCGGCCGGCGGCGCAGGGACGCGTCGCCGGTCAGAAAGGTGACAAATCCGTGCGCCGCCAGCACGCCCAAAAGGAGGCGGGTCGCGGTGCCGGCATTGCCTAGGTCGATGACGTCGTCCGCTGGTCCGAGACCGCCCAGGCCGACGCCGTGAACGAGCACGCGGTCACCGGCACGCTCGATCCGCACACCGAGCTGGCCAAGCGCGCGCCGGGTCGCCTGCACGTCCTCGCTCTCGAGCAGGCCCTCGATCTCGGTGGTACCGATCGCCAGGGCGCCGAGAAGCAACGCCCTGTGCGAGATCGATTTGTCGCCCGGCAGGACGACGCGGCCCCGCAGGGGGCCCGAGGGCTCGGCGACGAGATCCATAGGTTCCGGTCAGTGGCACAATGTGCGCTCGGGTTTTGACAGCGCTCGGAGGACATGGCAATCGCCCGACACTTGGTGGAACGGCCGGGAGTGAGGGATCGTGGTCAAGCCGGAGTGGGGTACGAAGCGCATCTGTCAGAGCTGCGGCGCGCGCTTCTACGACTTCCAGCGTTCGCCCATCCTCTGCCCAGCTTGCGGCGCCACCTTCGAGTTGGAGACGTTGCCGCGCTCCCGGCGCACGCGAGCCGCGCGAGCCCCGGCTGCGGCCGCCGTCGGCGCGGCGGCGGAGGACGACGAGGAGGAACTGGAGACCGCCGTCGACGAGTCCGCCGATTCCCCCGACTTCGAGGACGCGGACGATCTCGCGGAAGAAGCGGACGTCGACGTGGTGCGGCCCGACGACGAAGAGACAACGTAAGGCGGAGCTTGGCGCTCTCAGCGCACGAGCGCCCGTCCCCGATACGTCTTGCGGTCGCCGGCAAAATCCCCTAACCGTCCCGTCCGCTCGGCGGTGCTGGGGCCGTAGCTCAGCTGGGAGAGCGCCTGAATGGCATTCAGGAGGTCGGCGGTT
>CAYUKE010000121.1:0-9227 GCA_964445185.1 uncultured Geminicoccaceae bacterium | reverse complement strand
CGCCGGCGGCCTCCGCCAGCTCGACCCGAAGGTAACGGCAGGCCGCCGGCTTCGCTTCTTCGCCTACAGCTGGGGTGAGGTCTCGGCGCCGCTCGCCGACACCCATTCCGGCTGCCTCGACCGCCTGGACGAACTCGGCTTCCGCATCAATCCCGAGACACGCACCATTGGCGACGTGGACGGGCTCGTCGCCTACCACGCCGACCTCGATCGTCGCCGGGCCAGCCTCGGCTACGACATCGACGGCGTGGTCTACAAGGTCAACCGCCTCGACTGGCAGGAACGGCTGGGCGACGTCGGCCGCGCGCCGCGCTGGGCGGTCGCGCACAAGTTCGCGGCCGAGCGCGCTGAGACTGTCGTCGAGGACATCCAGATCCAAGTCGGGCGTACCGGCGCGCTGACGCCCGTGGCCCATCTTGCCAAGGTCACCGTCGGCGGGGTCGTGGTCAGCCGGGCGACGCTCCACAACGAGGACTACATCGCCGAGAAGGACATCCGCGTCGGCGACACGGTGGTGATCCAGCGGGCCGGCGACGTCATCCCTCAGGTGATCGAGGTGCTGGCCGACCGCCGCCCGGCCGGCAGCGCGTCCTATCGGTATCCCGACACCTGCCCGGCTTGCGGCAGCCACGCCGTTCGGCCCTCGGGCGAGGCCGTCCGCCGCTGCACAGGTGGGCTCATCTGCCCAGCGCAACTGGTCGAGCGGCTGAAGCACTTCGTCGCGCGCGACGCCTTCGACATCGAAGGCCTCGGTCGCGACCAGATCCCCCAGCTATTCGACGAGGACCTGCTCAAGGGTCCAGCCGACCTCTTCCGCCTCACCGCCGATCCCGAGCGCCGCGCCAAGCTGCTCGCGTTGAAGCGCTGGGGCGCGAAGAAGGTCGAGAACCTGCACGCCGCCATCGAGGCCCGACGCACGGTGCCGCTCGACCGCTTCGTGTACGCGCTCGGCATTCGCTACATCGGCGCGGTCAACGCGCGCCTGCTCGCCCGGCACTACGAGACCTTCGAGCGGTGGCGCGCGGCCATGCTGCAAGTGGCAGCCGACGACGACGACGCCCGGGCCGAACTCGCCAACATCGACGGTGTCGGCCCAAGGCTGGTCGAAGCCCTCGCCGAGTTCTTCGAAGAGGCGCACAACCTCCGGGCCCTCGACGAACTGCTTGGCGAGGTCACGCCCGCCGCCGTCGCAGGTCCGGCGGACAAAGGCTCAGGCCCGCTGGCCGGCAAGACGATCGTCTTCACAGGCTCGCTCGAGCGGATGAGCCGCGCCGAGGCCAAGGCGCGAGCCGAACAGCTCGGCGCCAAAGTGACCGGCGCGGTCTCCAAGAGCACCGACCTCGTCGTCATCGGTGCCGACGCCGGCTCGAAAGCGAAGAAGGCCGCCGAGCTTGGCATCCAAACGCTCGACGAGGCAACGTGGCTGGAGATGGCCGCCGGCTGACCGGGAGCGGCGTCTAGCCGTCGACGACGGCCATCGTGCCCTGAGCGATGGCGCAGAGGCGCGGCGGGCCATCCCTGCGCTCGACGACGATATCGGCCCGGCAGACGACGAGGGTGCGGCCGGCCTTGACGACGGTGCCGCTGGCGACGAGCGCGGGGCCGAGGCCGGGGGCGAGCAGGTTAAGCTTGTACTCGGCGCCAACGACATTGTGGCCGGCTGCCACGAGCGTGAACGCGGCAGCGCCCATCACCGCCTCAGCCACACCACCGACGATACCGCCATGGAAGAAGCCATTCTGCTGACCGAGATCGTCGCGATACGGCACTCGATAGTCGACGTGGCCGGGCTCGATGCGTGCCAGCTCGACCCCGATCAGCCGCAGATATGCCTGCGCCGCCACGTAGGCTTGAAGCGCCGCGCGGTAGGCCGGGTTCCGCGGCTCGAAGGCCGGGACGGGTGCGCGTCGCACGGCCTCGCCGTCGCGGTTGTTGGGTTCCGCTATCACAGTGGCGCTCGCTCTCCCTTTAGCACGCAGCGGGCTTAGCTCGGGACCGTCGCGCTCTCACCGCGCGGCAATCTTCTCGGACCCGTTGCCGCGATCGGCCGGCCCCAGGATCCGCCCGGCGAGGCGCTTGAGGTTGGGGCGCTCGCCGATGACGAACGGGACCGGGCGAACGAGGGCCATGGCTTCACAGCCCAACCGAGCGCAGAGCATGGCGTTGGCGGCGCCCTGGCCGGCGCGGGCGGAAACCATGCGTAGGAAGCCCGCGCCCATGGCGTCGGCGGCGCCGTGGGTGACGAGGTCGGCGAGCCCGGCAAGGAGCATGTTCCGGATCGACCGGCGCAGCAGCATGGCGCTGCCGATCGCTCCCATCGGCAGGCCATAGGCTTTGGCGATGCCGCGCAGCATGGCGAGCGTCCGCCAGAGGACCAGCGCCGCGTCGAGCATGCCGAGCGGGCTGATCGCGGTCAGCACGCCAATGTCGCGCGAACCGCGGACGACGGCCCGGTAGGCCTCGTCATCCATGCCGACGACAACGGTGCGCTCGAACAGCTTCAGCCGCTCCCCGTCAGCGAGGGCATCGCTGTCGTGCTCGCGGAAACGGGCGACGAGTTCGCCGCGCTCGTCGATCCGACCGAGGACCGGCTCGATCAGCGGCTTGCTCTCGCCGTGCAGCTCCGAGCCGAGCAGCCGCTCCGCCTTTTCACGCTGCTCGGGCACGGAGCCTAGGCGCCGCACCGAGATCCACTCGCGGAGTAACTGCACGAGGCCGACGATGAGGGTCGCGGCGAGCAGGACGGCCAGCGGGTAGCCGAAGAGCGGCTGGCTCCCCATCCACGCGATGGTCTTGGCGATCGTGTCGGCGACCAGAAGCAGAGCGGTGACAACGAGGACACCGCCCCAGAACCACCACCAATTGAGCCGCCAGCGCTCGCCGCGGCGCGGCTCGCCGCCCTCGCCAACGGGGACGGCGGCCTTCGGGTCCTCGACGAGGACGGCCTCTTCCGGGTCGAGCTCGAACGGGCGCCGCATCGTTGCTTGTCCTGCGATCAGACGAGGCGATCGCCGATCGCCGCCTCGAGCACCTGATCGAGGCGAATGTGGCCATGGCCCCGACCGTTCGGCGCGTCAAGCCGGCGCGGCGCGAACCGCCTGAAGTTGAAGCGCTGGTCGTCCCACTCGGCGCCCCGCGGCATGGTCGCCGGGACCTCGCCCGGGAAGATGATCTTCTCCTCGCGGGTCGCATCCAAAATGCCACGGACGCACGATAGGAGCTGGCCGTCGTAGTTGGTGCGGACCGTGTCGGTCGCCTGGACCGAGGCGACGGCGAGCGTCTCCATCGGGATACCCTCGACGCGGACCCGACGGGCTGCGTCGTCGACCATGTTCTGCATCAGCAGCTTGAGGTTGGCGTGCTGGGTGTTGGCGACGTGGTCAGCCTTGGTCGCGCAGAAGACGAGGCGCTCGACCTTCGGCGCCAGCAGGCGGCGCCAGTAGCCGCCGCGGCCGTAGTTGAACGCCTCGAGGATCGCGCCGAGCGCCGCCTGCGTGTCATCGAAGTGCGCCGGGCCGCGATTGAGGCTCTCGAGCACGTCGACCAGCACGATCTGGCGGTCGACGGCGTCGACGACGTGGCTCTTGAAGGGCTCGACCCAGCGCTGGAGGTAGGCCTCGAAACGCTCGCGAAAGACCACGGCCAGCGGGTGGTCCGTCGGCACCGGCGCGAAGAGGAGTGCCTCGGGCGCCATGTCGAACGCCATCGGCGTCAGCGCCCGACCGGGCTGCAGCAAGCTCAGCCGATCGTCGCGGCAGGTGACCAGGCCGTCGATGTACAGCCGCGTGAGCGCGTCGGCGTCGACATCGCCGGGCGCGCCGAGGAACCGAGCCAGGCGGGCGCGGTAGGGTGCTTGCTCGAGCCGCGTCAGGGTCGTCGACGCCCAGGCGTCATAGGTCTGTTCGAGAAGCGGCAGATCGATCAGCCACTCGCCGGGGTAGTCGAGAATGTCGAGGTTGAGCGTGGTCTCGCTGGCGAGCCGGACGAGCTGGCTGCGCGGGCGAAAGCGCAGCTCCAGTCGAAGCAGTCTGAGGTCGATCGAGGCGTCGGGCCAGTTCGGCGGCTCAGCAGTGAGCGCCGCGGCGTACGCCTGGTATGGGAAAGGATCGAGCCCCGCCGGCGTGTCGTCAGCGACGCGGGCGCCGCGATAGCGCCGGTCGGCCACGGCGTTGAGGAACGGCAGGCCTGTGCCGCGCTCAAGATGGTGGGCCAGTGCTGTGATGAAGACGGTCTTGCCGGAGCGCGAGAGCCCGGTGACGGCGATCCGCAGCCGCCGATCGAGGAGCGCCTCGCCCGCCGCCTTGAGACGGCCCTCGACATCGGCCCACTCGCGCCAGCTTGCCGGCACAAGCTCGCGCGCCCGCCTCAGCCAGGCGAGCGCTTCATCGCTGAACCGGGGCGGATCAGGAGGCAAGGCGTCCGGCGAGGAGCACGAGGAAGACCACAAGCCCGGCGTCGCGATTGCTGCGGAACCGCCCAAGGCAGTCGGCGGCGTCGTCAAAGTCGACCGCGAGGAGCTGGCGGCCGAGGACGAAGCTCACGGCTCCCAGGCCAACGAAGCCGGGCCACCCGGCGCCGGCGGCGGCGAGCGTTGCAGCAAGCAGCGCCACCATTGCCGCGTAGACGCCGAGAACGAAGACGCCGGAGCGCTCGCCGAGGTAGCGTGCCGACGACTTGATGCCGACCAGCGCGTCGTCCTCCTTGTCCTGATGCGCGTAGATCGTGTCGTAGCCGAGCGTCCAGGCGACCCCGGTCGCGTAAAGGAGGAGCGCCGGCAGCTCGAGCGAGCCGGTGACCGCGGTGTAGCCGACCAGTGCGCCCCAATTGAAGGTCAGGCCCAAAAACGCCTGGGGCCACCAGGTAAGCCGCTTCATGAAGGGATAGGCGATGACCAGCGGCACGGCGAGCCAGCAGAGAACCTGGGCCGCAGGCGGCAGGCTGAGCAGGACGGCAAGGCCGACGAAGCACTGGGCGAAGACGAACACGACGGCCTCGGCGAGGCCCACCCGCCCCGACGGCAGCGGTCGGGCGGCCGTCCGCGCGACCTGGCCGTCGAGTTTGCGATCGACGATGTCGTTGACGGTGCAGCCAGCGCCCCGCATGGCGAAGGCGCCGACAAAGAAGAGCGGCAGGAACCACCAAGCAAGCGTGCCGGGCGCGATCGCGACGCCCCAAGCGCAAGGCCAGAACAGGAGCCAGGCGCCAATGGGCCGGTCCCAGCGGGCAAGCTCGCCCAACGCCCGGCGCTTGGCTGACCAGCCGCGCAGCCCGTCGTGCTGCCGGTCGGGGATGAGGCTCTCGGTCTCGGACATGGCGCGCTACATATCATGCGGGGACCGAGCGTAAACCGAGCCTATGACAACTAGGACCATCCGCCTGTTTATCGAGGCCGACCTCGCGCCGGGAGCAACCGTCGCGCTCGGTCAGGCGCAGGTGCACCAGCTCCGCCACGTTCTCCGTTGCCGCGCAGGCGACCAGGTGCGGCTCTTCAATGCGCGCGATGGCGAGTGGCAGGCGACGCTGGTCCTGGATCGCCGCGAGACGACGGCGCGCGTGGACGAGCGCCTGCGCCCCCAAGCGCCAGAGCCTGGACCGCTCCTCGCCTTCGCGCCGCTGAAGCGCTCAAGGCTGGAGCTGCTCGTCGAGAAGGCGTGCGAGGTCGGGGCCTCGGCGCTGCAGCCCGTGGCGACCGCGCATGCGGTCGTTGATCGCCTCAACCGTGAGCGGCTCGGAACGATCCTGCGCGAGGCGGCGGAGCAGTCGGAGCGCCTGACCGTCCCTGAGCTGCGACCGATCGTGCCACTTGCCGACTGGCTGGCGTCGCCGACACGGCCCCAACTCTACGCGGCGCTCGAGCGCGCGGATGCGCCACCGCTCGATGCGGCCATCGCCGAGCACGGCGCGGGCGATCTCCTGGGCGGCCCCGAGGGCGGGTTCAGCGCCGACGAGCGGCGGCGCCTTCAGGTCACGCCGAGCGTCATCCCGGTGAGCCTGGGCCCGCGCATCCTCCGCGCCGAGACAGCGGCACTTGGCGGCATCTTCCTCCTCGCCAGTCGGATGTGCCGTTGACGACAGGCGCCGTGGGGCGTCTTTGTGCGCCGCTGATTTCGGAGACCCCGCTTGGACGATCATCCCGCCGCCGATAGCGTGCTCAGGCCGCACGCGGATCGTGCAGCGATCCTCGCCGAGATCCACAACCGCCCGCCGCCGGAACTCACGGCGCCGGTCCGGGTCAGCCATCTCGCCCTCCTCGGCGGCCGCGACGTGGCGGAGGCAGACCGGGCCTTGCTCGTCGAGCTTTGTGCCGCGTACTCCGCGCTGCCGCCCCGGCCCGATGCGCTGCACCACATCGCGCGGCTTGGCGAGCTGGAGCTGCGCTGGGAGCGGCACACCGAGTTCTCGACCTATATGTTCGTCCGGCGCGGGCCGTTTGCCGAACCCTTCGCCGACCCCGCCATTCGGCTGTTCGCCGCGCGCTGGCTCCAGCGGCTACCGGGCGCGCTGATCGCCGCGACGCACGTCGCTGTGCTGGCCGACGATGCCGCCGACATCGCGCGCGAGCGCCTGATCGAGCTGTTCGAGGGGCATCACCTGATGAGCGGCCGGGTGCAGAACGAGGAAGTGCGGGTCTGGACAAGCCTGCGCACCCACGCCGACGGCTTCGGCCGGGTCCTGGTTCGCAACGCGGGCTACGACCGGCCTCGGCTCGGGCGCCTCGTGCAGCGCGTCGTGGAACTGGAAACCTATCGCCTGATGGCGCTGCTCGGTCACGTTCAGGCGCGCCAACTCGGTCCCGTCATCGACCAGCTCGAACGCCGCCTCGTCACGCTGACGGTCGGCATGAAGGACGTTGCGGACGGCGCCGCCGAGCGGGCGCTGTTGGACAAGCTCTCCGACCTCGCCGCGGAGCACGCGCGGCATGCCGCTGACAGCTCGTTCCGCTTCGGCGCAACGCGGGCCTACGCCGAGCTGGTCGGTGAGCGGCTCGGCCGCCTGCGCTTCGAGCGCAATGGCGACTTCGAGATCATCAGCTCCTTTCTTGTACGCCGGTTCGAGCCGGCGATGCGCACCTGCCGCGCGGTCGAGGAGCGGATGGAAGCGCTGAGCGTCAGCATCTCGCGCGCCGCCGACCTGCTGCGCACGCGGGTCGACCTCGCCGTGCAGGAGCAGAACCAGAAGCTCCTGACCTCGATGGACCGCCGCGCTCGGTTGCAGCTGCGCCTGCAGCAGACGGTCGAGGGGCTCTCCGTGGCGGCTGTCAGCTACTACATTGTTGGGCTTTGGTCGTACCTACTCAAGCCGCTGAGCGGGACGATCGGCGAGGCGGGCGTGGGCGTCGCGACGGGTCTGGCGGTGCCGCTCGTGGTCGGCGGCGTATGGCTCGGTGTCCGTCGACTGCGGGCGCGCATCGGCCATTGACCGAACGTGTTGCGACAACCCGCCGAGTCGCTCGGCCGCGGCAGCCAGCTACCTAACGCCTTGTGAATTCCAGCGTTCGGATGGTAATTGCTGCAGGTGCGTCGACGAAGCGGCGCTTGCGGAGGAGAGGACATGGCGAGACTGCGCTGGCACGCCTGCGGCGCGGTATGTGCGCTGCTGGCTAGTTTGCTGTGGGCGGCAGGAGCCGTCGCTGGCGAGCCTGAGCCATGGCAGCTTGGCCTGCAGACCGCCGCTACGCCGATGAAGGCGCAGGTGGATAGCCTTCACAACCTGCTCTTGGTCATCATCATAGCCGTCTGCGTCGTTGTTCTCGCGCTCCTCGCTTATGTCTGCGTGCGCTATCGTGCGAGCCTCAATCCGGAACCGTCGCGGACGACGCACAACACGCTCCTAGAGGTCATCTGGACCGGCGTGCCGGTGTTGATCCTGGTCGTCATCGCCTTTCCATCGTTCAAGCTGATCTATTTCGAGGACACCATTCCTGAGGCGGATCTGACGATCAAGGCGATCGGACGGCAGTGGTACTGGTCGTACCAGTATCCCGACCATGGCGGCTTCACCTTCGACAGCTACATGCTGACGCGCGAGGATGCTGAGGCGCAGGGGCTGCCGGCGCTGCTCGCGACCGATGCCGACGTGGTCGTTCCCGCGGGCGCCGTGGTTCGCGTGCAGATCACGGCGTCGGACGTGCTTCATAGCTGGGCGATGCCGGCATTTGGCGTCAAGCGCGACGCCGTCCCCGGCCGGCTCAACGAGACCTGGTTCCAGGTGGACGAGCCCGGCATGTACTACGGGCAGTGCTCGGAACTCTGCGGTGTCGGGCATGGCTTCATGCCAATCTCCGTTCGCGTCGTGCCGCCGGCCGAGTTCGACGCCTGGGTGACAGAGGCCCAGGCGCGCTACGGCGTTGAGCCCACCGTCAACGTCGCCGGGCGCTGACCTCTCGACCAAGGAAGGACGCTGATGGCTTACGCCGCCGCCGGTCACCACGACGACCACATGCCGACGGGTTGGAAGCGCTGGGTCTATTCGACCAACCACAAGGACATCGGCACGATGTACCTGTGGTTCGCCGGCGCCATGGCATTCGTCGGCCTGGCCATGTCGATCATCATGCGCATGGAGCTGATGCAGCCCGGCGACCAGATCCTCGGCGGCGACTACCACCTCTACAACATGCTGATCAGCGCGCACGGGCTGATCATGATCTTCTTCTTCGTCATGCCAGCGCTGATCGGTGGCTTCGGCAACTGGATGGTGCCGCTGATGATCGGCGCACCGGACATGGCTTTCCCGCGCCTCAACAACATCAGCTTCTGGCTGCTGCCGCCGTCCGCGGCGCTCCTTATCATGTCGATGTTCGTTGGTGGCTTCGGCGGTGGCTGGACCATCTACCCGCCGTTGTCGGCGATGATCGGTCATCCGAGCATGGCCGTCGACTTCCTGATCTTCTCGCTTCACCTCGCCGGCATTTCGTCCCTTCTCGGCGCGATCAACTTTATCACGACGATCTTCAACATGCGTGCCCCGGGCATGACGCTGCACCGGATGCCCCTCTTCGTCTGGTCGATGTTGGTTACTGCATTCCTTCTCTTGCTGGCGGTGCCGGTGCTCGCCGGCGCGATCACCATGCTGCTGACCGATCGGAATTTCGGCACAGCGTTCTTTGACCCAGCAGGTGGCGGCGATCCGCTACTGTTCCAGCATCTTTTCTGGTTCTTTGGGCACCCAGAAGTTTACATCATGATCCTGCCGGCGTTCGGGATCGTCAGCCACATCGTCTCGAC
>CAYUKE010000120.1:0-9272 GCA_964445185.1 uncultured Geminicoccaceae bacterium | reverse complement strand
CGGCGCGCTCGCCCGCTGCCGGCGCGGCGATGCGGACCGGGCCGAGGTCGGCAAGTGCGCTCGCGAGCTGGCCCGCCGCGGCGCGTTCCGCCTGGTCCGCGGCGATGCCATCGCTAAGCCAAAGCGTTGTAGCCGCTGCGAGGTCCAAGGTGCGGAGCGCCGTCACCGCCTGCGCGCGGTCGGTCGACCAAGCCTTGGGCGCGAGGGCCGCCAGCCGGTCGGCTACGGCCGCCGCGGCTGCCGGCTGCAACGGTGCCGGGTCGATCGTGGGCGCCGTCGTCAGCAGGACAATGGGGCGTGCTTCACGCTCGGCTTGCGAGATCTCGGCAGCGCCGCGTCGTTGGATCGCCGCCCAGTGCGGTGCGGCGGCCCAGCCGTCATCGACGATGAGAATGAGCGGACCGCCGCCGGCAAGACGGGTCTGCGGGTTGAGCAGTGGTCCGGCGGCGGCGAGGATGATGCAGGCGACGGCGAGCAAGCGCAGCAGCAGTAGCCACCAGGGCGTCCGCTGCGCCGTCGTCTCTTGCCGTGTCAGCATGAGCAAGAAACGGACGGGCGGGAAGTCCACCTCGCGTGGCGACGGCGGAACGACCCGCAGCAGCAGCCACAGCGCCGGCAGGGCGAGCAGCCCTAAGAGGAGGAGCGGCTGCGCGAAGCCGAAACCGGCGAGGCCCAGCATTAGCGAAGCCGCCCGGCGCCGAGCGCCATGAAGGCGGGCATCAGCGCCGTCGCTGGTGCGTGATCCGTGCGGTGCCAGGTCAGCTGCCAGCCGAGACGGCGCGTCAGATCGGCGAGTGCCGTCCGGTGGCCGGCCAGCAGCGCGGCATACTCGTCGCGGACGCGCGCGACGTTGCCGACCAGTGCCGCGCCCTCGTTCTCGAGCCCGCGGAACCGGATCCTGCCGGTGTAGGGCAGATCGACCTCGGCCGGGTCGAGCACGACAATCACGAAGGCGGTCACGCCCATCGAACGTACCGAGCGCAGCCAGCGATCGACCGTCTCCTGCGGCTGCAGCCAGACGGAGACGAGCACGGCGCGGGCGTGTTTGGGCAGCGCTCGTCGCGGCGGTCCGTCGTCGGCGGCATCGGCGGCGGCGAAGCCTTCGGCCAGGCGGCCGAGGGCAGCCCGGCCCGCCATCGGCGGTGTCGGGGACGCGATGTCGGCGATCCGCTCGCCGGCTCGGAGCAACAGCGACGCCAGTGCCAGGGCCAGGACCTGCGCCCGCTCGTGCTTGGTTGGGCCGGCGTGTGAGCGAAACCGCATCGAGGGCGAGCTGTCGACCCAGAACCAGACGCTCTCCGCGGCTTCCCACTCCTGCTCGCGGAGCACGACGCGATCCCCCTTGGCCGACTGCCGCCAATCGATCGCCGCTGTAGCGTCGCCGTACTGGTAGGGCCTAAACTGCCAAAACGTTTCGCCGACGCCGACGCGCCGTCTGCCGTGCACGCCCTGAGCCACCGTCGCCGCGACGCGGTCCGCGGCGACCATCAGGGGCGGCAGGCTGGCGCCGACGCGCTCCGCCTCGTGTCGGCGCTGGGTCGCGGTTCGGGTCGTCACGCCGGCAGGCAGCGCTTGACCAAGGCGTCGATGACGTGGGCGAGGGTGACCCCGTCAGCCCGGGCGCCGAACGTGAGGGCCATCCGATGCTTGAGCACCGGGAACGCGAGGGCGCGGATGTCATCGATCGACGGCGACAGGCGACCGTCGAGCAGCGCGCGCGCCCGAGCCGTCAGCATCAGCGCTTGGCTGGCTCGCGGCCCGGGGCCCCAGGCGACCTGCTCGCGCAGGGCGGCATCGTCGCTTGTCTCGGGTCGGCCGGCCCGGACCAGCTTGAGAATGGCGTCCAGCACCCGTTCACCCACCGGCACGCTGCGGACCAGCTGCTGCAGCTGCTCGAGGTCGTCAGGCCCGAGGACCGCGCGGGCCTCCGTCGTCGTCGTGCCCGTCGTCGCCACCATCATCCGCCGTTCGGCCTCGATGTCCGGATAGGCGATGTCGATTTCCAATAGGAACCTATCGAGCTGCGCTTCGGGCAGCGGATAGGTCCCCTCCTGCTCGACCGGGTTCTGTGTCGCCAGCACGTGGAAAGGATGTGGCAGCGGCCGGTCGGCACCACCGATCGTGACGCGGCGCTCCTGCATAGCCTGTAGCAGCGCCGCCTGGGTCCGAGGGCTGGCACGATTGATCTCGTCGGCCATCAGCAATTGGCAGAACACCGGTCCGTCGATGAATCTGAAGTGGCGCCGTCCGTCAGCGCCCTCGTCGAGGACCTCGGAGCCGAGGATATCAGCGGGCATCAGATCCGGTGTGAACTGCACCCGCTTCTGCGCGAGGCCGATCACTGCTGCGAGCGTCTCGACGAGGCGCGTCTTCGCGACACCCGGCATGCCGACGAGCAGTCCGTGGCCGCCGGCGAGCAAGGTGATGAGCGCGAGGTCGACGACCTCCCTTTGACCATAGATGACCTCGCCGATCTCGGCCTTGACCCGGGCGAGCTGGTCGATTGCGCCATCGACCACGTCCATCAGTGCCGTCTCGTCCAGGGCCAATGTGTCGCTCCTCCACCTCTCGGCGACAGCCGCGATCTTGCCGGCCAATGCCGCAAAGCTCACATGTAGTGCATGGAACGGGCAGCGGCGAATCGAAGAATTCAGGAGGCGTTCGACCAACTCGAACGTGATATCGCCGACGGCCGTGCCGCGGCCGAGGATCTCGGCTTGCGTATCCTTCGCGACGGACGCTGGGCCTATCGCGGCTCGCTCATCAAGCGGCCCGGTATCGTCAAGCTGTTCGCGTCGGTCCTCAAGCGGACGTCGGACGGACGCTACTGGCTGGTCACGCCGGTTGAACGGACCGTCGTCCATGTCGACGACGTGCCGTTCGTCGGCGTCGAGCTGCGTGCCGTCGCCGGGGCGGAGCCGGCGCTCGCCGTGCGGACCAATCTCGACGCCTGGATCGACATCGGACCCAACAACCCGCTGCGGATGCGCGAGCAGGCCGACGGCTCGCTCGCTCCCTATGTCGATTGCGGGGGTGGTCTCGAAGCGAGGCTGGGGCGGACCCCCTATTACGAGCTGGCCGACCTCGCCGAGGACGACGGCTCCGGTCGTCTGATTGTGCGCAGCCATGGCACCAGCTTCGTGCTCGGTGTTGGCGACGAAGGAGCTGCCGGCTGATGTGGCTGACCCCCGGCGGCATCCGTGATCGTATCCGCCGGCGTCCGCCTCTGGAGCTGATTACCGGCGACCAGGGCCATCGGCTTCGCGAGGGCGACCGCACGCCGGCGGCCGTCCTCATCGGTGTCGTCGGCCGCGCCGACCCGACGGTGATCTTGACCCAGCGTACCGCGCACCTGAAGGACCATGGCGGCCAGATCAGTTTTCCCGGCGGCCGCATGGAGGAGGACGATCCCGATCCGGCGGCGACGGCCCTGCGCGAGGCCGAGGAGGAGATCGGGCTGCCGGCCTCGAGCTGCCGCATCCTGGGCGAGCTTCGGACCTACGATACGATCACCGGGTTCCGCGTGTTCCCGATTGTTGCCTGGGTCGAGCCGCCGGTCCGGTTCCGCCCGGACCCGTTCGAGGTTGCCGAGGTCTTCGAGGTGCCGCTGGGGTTCATCGCCGATGCGCGCAATCATCGGCGCGATAGCTACGACAAGGGCGGCATCAAGCGCACATTCTGGGTCGTGCCCTACCAAGACCGCTACATCTGGGGCGCAACGGCTGGCATCCTCGTCAATCTCGCCCGCCTCTTGACCGAGGCGCACGGGTCGCTCGCCGAACCTTGACCCGCGCCACGCCCGAGCGCCGGCACGGTCCAAGTGCGAAGGCCACCCTCAGAGGCGATAGGCACGCTCGGCGTTGCCGGCGAGGATGAGCGCGCGATCGTCTGCCGGGACGGCGGCGAGGGTGGCCTCGACCATCGCTAGCCAACGCGGGTAGGCCGCGGCCTCGCGGGTCAGGGGCCAGGCGCTGGAGAACAGGGTGCGGTCGGGTCCGAACGCCTCGAGCACGTTTTCGATGCAACGCTGGAGGGTGGCATCGTCCAAGGGCTCGTCGCGCGGCGCCGGCAGCAGCGCCGCGAGCTTGCAGTCGGTGCGGGGATGGTCCGCGATCGCCGCCAGTTCATCCAGCCACTCGGCATCCGGGTCGCCTTCGCCCTCGGGGCCCGTGAGCCGGTCGATGATGAACGCGACGTCCGGGCAGGCGGCCAGCAGATCCAGCACCGGCCGAAGGTCGCCGCCGGGAACCGCGATCTCGCAATGCAGCCGATAATCCGGCAACAGACGAACCGCCGTGCGGAAGTCGGCGCTCGCGCACATCGCCGCCGCTTCTCCGGCGCGGAGCAGCCGCCGCACGCCTCGAACGATGGGCTGCGCCGCCAGCTTCTCCAGCTCGGAACCGACGGCGGGACCGAAATGCAGCGGCGCGTGGGCGACGACAGCGCGGATGCGTTCGTCGTTCCCAGCGAGCTGCGCCAGCCAGGCCGCTTCCTTGAGATACAGGCCCGCGTCGACGTCGGCCTCGACGGCGACCACGGCCTCGATCGTCGCGCCGGCCGCATCCTGCTCAAGATCATCGGGCAGGAAGGCGCGGTCGAGCCTGCGATGCGCATGCACCCACGAGAGCTGGTTGATGCCCCCGTCCCAGAGGTGGATGGAGGCGTCGACGATGGCGTCGTTCGGCATCGGTCCTCTCCCATGCGCGCATTGCGCACGCAGGCAAGCTACGCCCTCAGGGGCGGGCCGACAAACTCGATACCGTAGCGGGCGCCGAGGGCGGCCACGGCCGACATGTCGTGTGGCGCGAGGAGCCCTTGCGCCTGCACCTCGCGAAAGAACTCCTCACCGCCGCCGGGCGTAAGCGTCACCACCATCCGTGCCGGTGCAGCGTGAGGGTTCCGAAACGCGTGCGGCGTGCCTGGTGGAACGAGGACGAACGCACCCGCCGCCAGCTCGGCACGGACGTCGCCACACTGGACGAGGAGCGTCCCCTCGAGCACTTCGAGCACTTTGTGCTCGCGGCGATGGACGTGCAGAGGCGGGCCGGCCATGTGCGGCACCACCTCGATCCAGACCGAGAGCGCGCCGG
Source organism: uncultured Geminicoccaceae bacterium (assembly GCA_964445185.1). GTDB lineage: Bacteria > Pseudomonadota > Alphaproteobacteria > Geminicoccales > Geminicoccaceae > JAAAPF01. The sequence continues at coordinate 4,182 of CAYUKE010000120.1, read as the reverse complement.
CGCTGTCTTCAGCGCGCACGATGAAGGTCCTAGGCAAGCCGAAGGCGGCGTTGTGCTCGCCCTCCCCGGCAGTCCGCAGCAGCGGACGGTACGATGCCGTCACGGTCGTTCTCGGTCCGGCGATGTGACCGCGGCCGCTAGCAGCCGCTCGATGGACGCTGCTAGCGGTGCCGGCGGGGCGGCCTCGACGTGGACAGGTGGTGCCGCCGAATAGAGCGGCAGCGTCAGTGAGCGTGCGTGGAGCAAGAGCGGCCCGTTGCGCGAGCTGGCCTCGCCGTAGAAGCCGTCACCCTCGATCGGCAGGCCGAGGGCGGCGGTGTGGATGCGCAGCTGGTGCGTCCGTCCGGTGTGCGGGCGGAGCTCGAGCCAGCTCCGCTGCCCGTCGCTCGCCATCAGCGTCCAGTCGGTGCGCGCGGGTCGTCCGTTGGCGTCGGTCACCATCCGCCAGCCTCGGGGCGCGGTGACCTTGGCAAGCGGCAGGTCGATGGTGCCGCGGTCCCGATCCGGCACACCTGCGACGACGGCCCAGTAAGTCTTGGTCACGCGGCCCGCTTCGAACAACCCGCCCAGACGCCGGAGTGCGCGGCGGTGCCGCCCGAGAACGAGACAGCCGGAGGTGTCGCGGTCGAGCCGGTGGGCGAGCTGCGGGGGGGCCGCGTAGCCGAACGCGAGGCTGCCGAGATAGCGCTCGAGATGATCGGGGCTGGTGGGGCCGGCGTGGACGGGCAGGCCCTGAGGCTTGTCGATAACGATGACCCAGGCGTCGCGGTAGAGGACCCGAGCGCGGATTTCCTCCGCGGTGACCGACGCCGTCGGCCGCAGATCGGGCGGGAGGTCGTCGAGGTCGACCTGGAACGACGTCCGGGTGCGCAAACGGCGGGCTCGGGCCATGGCCCAGCTTCCTAGCGTCGCACCCCGACATTGGCCACCGGTCCCAAGCCGCTTGCTCCCGTTTCACGATGGCCCGTGCTCCACTATGCGTCGTGCCTGCACGAGCCTTGGAGCGTTCGCCTTTTGCCCGAAAAGCCACAGCGTCATCCTCGGTTGGAGGTCGCCGCCTGGCGTACCGCGTCGACGTCGCACCGTCTGTTCGACGCGCTCGAGGCCGATGGTCGCTCGGCGCGTTTCGTCGGCGGCTGCGTCCGCGATGCGCTCGCTGGGCTGGACCGCCCGGCGTGGGACGTCGATCTCTGCACGCCGGAGCCACCCGAGCGGGTGCTGGAGCTGCTCGCCGCAGGGCGGATTCGCGCCATCCCGACGGGGCTCGATCATGGGACCGTTACCGCGCTTGTCGACGACCAGCGCTTCGAGATCACGACGCTGCGGCGCGATGTGGCAACGGATGGTCGCCGGGCGGTGGTTGCCTACACGGACAGTTTCCGTTGCGACGCCGCCCGGCGCGACTTCACGATCAACGCGATGAGCTGCGACCGAAGCGGTCAGCTCTTCGACTATTTCTCCGGCCTTGCCGATCTCGGGGCCGGCGTGGTTCGCTTCGTGGGTGACCCGGCGACGCGCATCGCCGAGGATCGGCTGCGGGTGCTTAGATACTTCCGGTTCCACGCCAGTTTCGGCCATGCGCGGCCGGATCCGCCAACCGCCTCAGCGCTGCGCGCCGGCGCGTTCGAGCTAGACCAGCTTTCTGGGGAACGCCTCCAACAGGAGACCTTCAAGCTGCTTCGCACTGCGGATCCGCGCGCGGCCGTCGACCTGATGGCCGAGTTCGGTGTGCTCCAGGCGCTTTTCGGCGCGCCCGTCGAGCGCGCGCTCTTTCGGGCCTATGTCGACCTCGACCCAACACTCGATCCGGTACGCCGGCTCGCGGCGCTCGTCAGGCCGGGCCCAGTCGACACGAGGGCGCTCGCCCGGCGACTGCGCTTCGCGAAAGCCGACGAGGAGCGTCTTGTCCGCCTCGTTGCCGTGCCGGCGGCGGCGCCCGAGCGGGTCGATGACGCCGAGCTTCGGCGCCAGCTCTATCGCCACGGGCCGGACGTGGCGATGGCGGGCGGGCTATTCGCGCTCGCCCAAGAGGGTTCCACGCCGGCCGCCGCGAGCGTCTGGCGCGCGCGCGTCGACAGTAGGGGCGTGCCGTCCTTCCCCCTTGCCGGCCGCGACGTGGTCGATGCTGGCGTCGCGCCGGGTCCGGATGTCGGCCGATACCTGCATGCCGTGGAGGATTGGTGGGTCGAAGGCGGGTGCGTCGCGGACCGTGGCGCCACGCTCGCCAGGCTCTACGCCGTGGTTGCTGGTGTCGGCTGAGCTTCGGCCGCCTTGTGCAAGCGATCGAGCGCGCCGATCAGATCGGCGAAGCAGCTGGGATCGGCGGTCTTCACGACGTAGGCGTGGGCCTCGGTCCGTTTCGCCTCGGCGAGATCGATCCGGTGCTCCGAGCTCGTGAACAGGACGAAGCTCGGCTGGCATGCGGCATCCACCAGCTGCCGCGCGCGATCGATGAACTCGAAGCCGTTCATTTCAGGCAGGCTGACGTCGACCACGACGATCTCGAACATCTGGTCTGGAGCAAGCTCCGCCAGGCGCTCGAGCGCCTTCTTCGGGCTCGCGCACACCTCGACGCCGGCGCCGGGCAGCCGGCGGGCGAAGGCACGCTTGAAGGCCTCGGCGTCGATGGCGTCGTCTTCGAGATAGAGCACCCGCATCGCATTCAATCCTACAGTGATGCGCGATACCTAGGCAAATTTTCTTATAAACACAAGAGCCGACGCTTGCCTGCGGCGTCAGCGACCGCTGCCCGAGCCAGCGTCTACCGGCCCGGCTCGCCGCTTGCAGCGAGCAGCTCCGTGCCGACGCCCTCTTCGGTGAAGACCTCAAGCAGGATGACGTGCGCGATGCGACCATCAACGATGTAGGTGGCGCTGACGCCGGCCTCGAGGGCATCGAGACAGGTCATGATTTTCGGGATCATCCCGCCGTGGATGGTGCCGTCGGCGATCATTGTCCGCGCCGCGTCGAGGTCCAGCACCCGGATGAGCGTGCCGTCGCCGTCGAGCACCCCCGGCACGTCGGTGAGCATGTAGAGCTTGCGCGCGGCGACGGCGGCGGCGATGGCGCCGGCGGCCGTGTCGGCGTTGATGTTGTACGTATGTCCGTCCTCGCCGAACCCGACGGGCGCGATGACCGGAATGGCGTCGGTGTGGACGAGGTCGTCCAAGAGCGTCGTGTCGACATGATCCGGCTCGCCCACGAAACCGAGATCGAGGACCCGCTCGAGGTTGCTCTCCGGATCGCGCGTCGTCCGCGTCAGCTTGCGCGCCCGCAACAGCCGTCCGTCCTTGCCGGACAGCCCGACCGCGCGGCCGCCGACCTCATGGATGGCGGCGACGATCTCCTTGTTGATCTTTCCGGCGAGGACCATCTCGACGACTTCGACCGTACTGCGGTCGGTCACCCGCAGTCCGTCGACGAAGCTCGACTGGATTGCCAGCTTGTCGAGCAGGCTCTTGATCTGCGGCCCGCCGCCGTGGACGACGATGGGGTTGATGCCGACCTGTTTCAGCAGCACGACGTCGCGGGCGAAGTCGCGCGTCAGCTCCGGCGACGCCATCGCGTGACCGCCGAACTTGACGACGAAGACGGACCCCTTGAAGCGGCGCATGTAGGGGAGCGCTTCGATCAGGGTGGCGGCGACGCGGTTGTGGTCGACGAGGTCTTCGCTCAACGCTCCCTCCCAGCAGCTTCCGCCAGCATCGCCAACCGGGCGCGCAACGTCTCGATGCCGCTGCCCGCGAGGCTCGACGTCGGATGCGCCGCCGTCAATGCGCCGCCGGCCGTCCGTAGATTCGCGGCGAGGTCGGTCTCGACGGCCGCTAGTTGGCTCGGTTTGACGAGATCGGCCTTGGTCAGCACGACCAGGTAGGGGACGGCAGCCATGGCGAGAAGCGCCATCACGTCGCGATCGACGGGCTTGAGCCCGTGGCGGGCGTCGACCAGCAAGCATGTCAACGCCAGCGTCGGTCGACCCGCGAGGTAGGCGCGAACCACCGCCGACCAAGCGTCGACCTTGCTCTTCGGCGCCTTGGCGAAGCCGTGGCCGGGCAGATCGACGAGGGTCAGTCGATCATCGAGGTCGAAGAAGTTCAGCTCCTGCGTTCGCCCAGGCGTGTTGGACACGCGCGCCAGCGTCTTGCGCCCGGTGAGCTTGTTGACCAGCGACGACTTGCCCAC
>CAYUKE010000119.1:0-9285 GCA_964445185.1 uncultured Geminicoccaceae bacterium | reverse complement strand
CGACTTGCCGTGATCGACGTGGCCGACGATGACGATCTTGAGCTGCTGGGCGCTCTCGGTGTGCATCTGCATGTCCTCGGTCCCGACCGCTCACATGTAGCCGGCGGCGCGCAGCCGCTCGAAGCTGTCCTCGGCCTCGTGGTCCATGGCCCGGCCGCTTCGTTCCGGAACCTTCGTGATTTCCAGTTCGGCGATGATGTCGTCGATGGTGGCGGCGTTGCTGGCGATCGGGTGCGTGATCTCCTGCTCGCCCAGCGACCGGTAGCGCTTGCCGTCCTTCGCGAAATATAGATCGACCAGCGGGATGTTCACGCGCTTGGTGTACTTCCAGATGTCGATTTCCGTCCAATGCAGGATCGGGTGCACGCGCACATGCACGCCGGGCGGAAAGCTTGTCATGTACTGATTGAAGAACTCGGGCGGCTGGTCGCGGAGATCCCAGGCGCCGGTATCATCGCGCGGGCTGAAATAGCGCTCCTTGGCGCGAATGGCTTCCTCGTCGCGGCGAATACCGGCGACGAGGCCGTTGTAGCCGTACTTGGCGACAGCGTTCTTCAAACCGTAGGTCTTGCGTGCGGCAAGGCGCGCCGCCGGCGGTAGGGTCGGGTCCATCTCCTCGAACGGCGGGCACTGCTCTTGGATGTAGTTGAGGCCCCACTCCGCGACGTAACGGTCACGGAACTCGTAGACCTGCGGGAACTCCTTCTCCGTATCGACGAACAGCACCGGAAACGGTACGTGGCCGAAGAAAGCCTTCCGCGCCAGCCAGAGCACGACGTTGGAGTCCTTGCCGAGCGACCACAGGATCGCGACGTTCTTCAACTTGGCGTAAGCTTCGCGAAAGACGTAGATGCTTTCGGCTTCGAGCTCGTCGAGATGGCTCACGTTTCAGCTCCCGTGGGCTTCGGCTGACGGACGGCGCAGCCACGTTCCGCGTTCGTGCGCCGACCGGACCCCGGCCGTGCTGCGCTGCAGCATGCTGCCTGTGCGTCGTGCCTTAATTTATTGCGAAAGAAAAGTCCTTTCGCAACACTGCCACGCATCAACGCACTGCCGTGCGTTCGCCCTCGCTTTGACCTCGATGCCGGCGAGAGGCGAGCCGTGTCAGACTAAGCCATAGGCTTCCACGGGCGAAGGTGTGGGCGGGCACGGCGCGCGTTAGCGGCGGCGGCCAAGCCCGTGGCGCGCGCGTGCCCGCACGGAAGAAGCGATCGCATCGCGCGCTTGTTGCCGCCGCAACGCCGCGGCAGCAAGCGTCGGTTCCGAACCCCAAGGTCGTAGCACGCGCACGCGAAAAATGGACGAAAAGAAATGAAACCCATGCCGCGCACGGCCTGCACGAGACGCCCGGCCGGACGCGGCTCCTAGGTTCGACTAGTCTGCGTTGCTGCCATGCGCGTCGCGGTGATGGCGACGAAGCTGGTCGTCGCCGACCATGTTGCGGAGGTCGTGCCAGACCGCGTGGACGTGGTTGGCACCATTCTGGACGTTGTCGTATTCGATCACTGTTGTTGGGCCGTGAAGGCGGAAATAGTGCGGCGTACTCGGCAGTGTACCGCCAGCCCACCCGAAGGTCAGGCGTTCCAGGCCCGCCTCGGTGATCTGCGCCAAATGGGCCGAGCGCCACGTATCGGGCAGATGGCGAACGAAGGCCTCGACGAGCCTCCACCCAAGATCGCGTTGGCCGAGGGTGAGGTCGGCGAAGGGAATGCCCTCAACCCGGACAAGACGCTGCTCGCTCCCAGGTCCAGTTAGGATGTCGGCCGGCGCTTCGGCAGCGATCACGCAACGCGCACGGGCCTCGCCGGCGAGGCTGTTCAGGAGCTCGAAGCCGAGGGCGCGCTCCGGCGCCATCAGCTCCGACCCGGCATTCGCAAGATGGTCGGGCACAACCGCCGGATTGGCGCCGAAGAACGCTGGGGTCACGGCGATGTCACCACTCGGCATCACGGTGTAGGTCAGTGATAGATGGTGTCCCTCGAACCGCCAGGCCCAAGGAACGTTCGGCTGCGGCTCGCCGAACAGCGCCAGGGCGTAGTTGCCGGGATCGCGGCGGAGCGGGCGACCCTCCAGCTCACCGAGCGTTCGCTCCAGCGCGAGCACGGCGTGCGCCTTGGCACGACCGTCGGTACTGAGGCCGCTCTCCACCAGGCGCCAGCAAGCCGCCGCCTGCGCTGCATCCATCTCGCGCAGCGGGATGCCCGGTCGCTCCCGAGGCCTGTAGTGCCAGTCGCGGCGGGCATCGAACGAGCACAGCGCCCGCCGCAGCAGCTCAGGCGGAAGAAGACCGAGCCACGCGCGCGCCAGCGCCTCCATCATCCGGCGGCGCGCTCGAGGGCGCGGCGGACGATACCAGGCGTGAGCACCTGCGGCAGAACTTCGGGAGCACCGCCCGCGCTCGAGTACACGACGTAGAGCGGGACGCCGGGATGGGCGAAGGACTCGATAAAGGCGGTCACGGCCGGATCGCGGTTGGTCCAATCGCCGATGAGGTAGATCGTGCCCGTCGTTGCCAAGAGGTCAGCGAAGCTGCCCCCGGAGAGCGCGATCTGCTCGTTGACCTGGCAGGTGATGCACCAGGCGGCGGTCATCTCGACGAACACCGGGCTGCCGGTCGCCCGCGCATCGTCGAGCCGGGTCGCCGAGAATGGCTCGCCAAGGGCTGACAGCTCCGTTGCCGCACTTGCGCCGGCACGATTGCTGCCGGCCGGCACGGCGAGCAGCGCCAGCGCCAGCGCGGCCGCGACAAACCCGGTTCCGCGGGCGAGCCGGCCGGGACTGCGCTCGGCCGGAGCGGCGAGCCAGAGGCCGAAGGCGAGCAGCGTGGCGCCGGCCAGGACGGCGAGCACGGCGTCGGGGCCGGCCTGTCGGGCGAGGACCCAGACCAACCATGCTGCGGACGCATACATCGGAAAGGCGAGGCCCTGCCGAAGGCGCACCATCCAGGCGCCTGGTCGCGGCAGGAGGCGCGCAAGACCCGGAACCAAACTGACGACGAGAAACGGCAGCGCGAGCCCCATGCCGAGCGCGGCGAAAACCGTGAGCGTCAAGAGGGGTGGTTGGGTGAGCGCGAAACCTAGGGCTGGTGCCATGAACGGCGCGGTGCACGGCGTCGCCACGAGAACCGCCAGCGCGCCGGTGGCAAAGGCGCTGGAGCCGCCACTGGACGCCATCGGCAGGTTGACCTCGAACAGGCCGGAGAGGTTAAGGCCGACCAGGAAGAGCAGGTACGCGAGCGCCGCGACGACGAGGGGCGATTGCAGTTGGAAGCCCCAGCCGATGTGGGCGCCGGCACTGCGCGCCAAGATCAGCAGCGCCGCCACGGCCATGAAGGTGGTCAGCACGCCCGCGGTGTAGGCCAGCCCCTCGATGCGGGCACCGCGGCGGTCGCCGGCGCCGCTTTTGACCAGCGCCAGCGCCTTCATCGACAGCACCGGCAGCACACACGGCATCAGGTTGAGCAGGAGACCGCCGAGCAGGGCGAGGCCGACGGCGACGACGAGCGTCAAGGACGAAGACCCCTGGCTGACGGGGGCGGCCGCGAGCGGCGCGTCGACGGCGAAGGACTCGGTGAAGCGCTGCGGGCCGAAGGTCTCGGTGACGACGAGCACGCCTTCGACCCGCTCGGGGCGGGCGTCCGACGGCAGCTTCAGCGTGAACCCTTCAGCGCCGCGCGCGACGCTTTGTGGGGCCGCGGCGTCGACGACGCCCGGCGTGTGCGGGAAGAAATGGGCCTCCGCGCCGGCGCTCAGGGGCCGTCCCAACTCAAGCTTGAGAACGTCGCTGGCCGTCGCCGTGATGGCGAAGCTCGCCGGTGCCGGTACCCGCGCCTCGAAACGTTCGAACAGCGGTGCGGTCGTCGAGTCCTCAAGGGTGGTTCCGCCGGTGTCCAATTCGAGCGCGAACGTGCCTTCCTCGGGGATGCAGATGTCGGCGCAGACCAGCCAGAATCCCGCCGCCTCGAGCCGCAAAGGCTCGCCTGCCGGCCAGTCGGGCGGCACCGTCAGGTCGACCAGATGGAGGACCTCGGCCTCGTAGCCGTAGTTGACCAGTGGACCGTAGGGGAGGGCCTGTGGATGCGGCCACCGGATCGGGCTTGCGCGCACGCCGTCGGGCAACCGCCAGTCGAGCGTTGTCGGCGCCCCGCTGTCCCCAGGGTTCCGCCAGTAGGTGTGCCAGCCCGGGGCGATGTCGAAGTGCAGGCCCAAGCGGACGCTATCGCCGGGAGCGGCTACCGCGCTGTCGCTGAGCAGCGTCGCGGTCACGCGCTCGCTGGTCACCTGCGCGTTGGCGCTCGCGACGCCAAATAGAAGCACCAAGACGGCGAGTAGCGTAGCCACGTGATACCTCGTCGAACTCGAGTATCTGCACATAAGGCACTGTTGCCGCGGCACAAGCTGTGCCTTGGCCCCTCGCCGAACGGTGAGCACAGGCAGGCAGCCCCTCCGGCGCGACATGCCCGACGCCCGCACGGAGGGCCTAGCCGGAAGCTGGACCGGCGGCCAAGCTGGCTGGCATGCGGAGCGAGCCAGAGGCGGTGCCGGCGCCACCGTCACCCGACTTCTTGAGCGCGCAGGTCGTCGCCGCCTTGCTGGTCGTCGCGGCGACCGCCTGCTTCGTTGGCATGAACGCCACCGTCAAGGCGCTGTCCGCCGACATGTCGACGCCGCAGATCGTGTGGGGACGCTACCTCGTCCACTTCGTCATCGTCTTGATCCTGCTCCGCGGTCGCGTCGGCGGCGTCATCCGCACCACACGGCCAGTCATCCAGATGACGCGGTCGCTGATGATCTTCGGGGCGACGGTCTTTAACTTCCTGGCGCTCCGCTATTTGCCGCTCGCTGACGTCGCGGCAATTTTGTTCCTAAGCCCCATCTTCGTCACCGCGCTCGCCGCCGTGGTTCTGCGCGAGGCCGTGGGCCTGCGCCGCTGGACGGCGGTGGCCCTAGGCTTCACCGGCGCGCTGGTCATACTCCGGCCGGGCTTCGAGGCGGTGCACGTCGCGGCGTTCGCCGCGATGGCGTGCGCCGGCTGTTACGCGCTCTACCAGATCACCACCCGGGTCGTCGGCGAAGGCGCCCCGGCGCTGGTCAGCCTGTTCTATGCGAGCCTTATCGGCACGGTCGTCTCGACGGCGGCGCTGCCATGGTTCTGGGAGATGCCGACGGCGCGCGGCTGGGTGCTGCTGTGTTGCGCCGGAGCGTTCGGTGCTGCCGGTCATCTGGCAATGATCGGCGCCCTGGCGCGCGCCGAGGCATCGTTCGTCACCCCGTTCACCTACATGCAGATGATCTGGGCGACGCTCGTCGGCTACGCGCTGTTCGGCAACCTTCCTGATGTCTGGACCTATGCGGGTGCGGCGCTCATAGCGGGGAGCGGGCTCTACGTCTTGCACAGGGAGCGGGCGCTAGGCCGGGGAGGGCGGCATGAACGCCGATGACCGCGTGGCGCTCTATCGGTGGCTGGCCGAAGGTGGGCTGGCGGCAACCTCGGCCGACGCCCTGCTCGCCGGCTTCTGCGAACGGTTGGTCGCCGGCGGCGTGCCGCTGCTGCGGGGGCTCGTGACCCTTGAAAGCCTCGAGCCCACCGTCGAGGCGGTGAGCTTCATCTGGCGGCGAACCGCGAGCGAGGCTTGGCGCGAGGCCCATCCACGTTTCGAGGACCGAAGCTTCGAGCCCGAGGGTTGGCTGCGCAGCCCGCTCTACGCCCTCCATCATAGCGACGACACCGTGCTGCGCCGGCGGCTCGACCAAGCCGGAGCTGCGGACGAATTCCCGATCTTCCCGGAGCTGATCGCGCTCGGAGCGACCGACTATCTTGCTACGAAGGTCGCCTTCGGCGGGGTGGGTGCTGGCGTCGGCATTCTCGCGTCCTGGACCACCGATCGCATCGGCGGCTTCACCGACAGTGACCTCGAGATCCTGCATGACCTGCTGCCCGGCCTCTACCAAGCGGTCGAGACCGTTACGCTGAGCGAAAGTGCGGCGGTCGTGCTGGGTGCCTATCTCGGGCGCAACACGGCAGATCTCATCCTCGGCGGCTCGGTCGGCCGCGGCGTCGCCCACACGCTCGATGCCGTGCTCTGGGCGAGCGATCTGGCGGGGTTCACCCGGCTTGCCGACACCGAGCCGCGCGAGCAGGTCATCGATCTGTTGAACGCCTATGCCGAGCGCGCGGTCGACGCGGTCGAGGCCGAAGGCGGCCAAGTGCTGAAGTTCACGGGCGACGGTATGCTGGCGGTGTTTGATCGCGCCAGTCTCGAGAACGCGCCGTCGCGGGCGCTCGCCGCCGCGACCCGCGCGCTCGCCGAGACGCGCGCCGTCAGCCAGGAGCGCGCCGACGCCCGGCTGCCGGTCAGCCAGCTGCGTGTCGCCCTGCATTGCGGCGAGGTCTTCTATGGCAATGTCGGATCCCGCTCGCGGTTGGACTTCACGGTTGTTGGCCCCGCGGTGAACGAGGCGGCGCGGCTCTGTGACATGTGCAAGTCGGTCGACCGCGATCTCGTCGTGTCGACGGCGTTCCGTGCCGCAGCGCCGGCACTGCGCGAGCGTTTCGTCGCGCTCGGCCGGTTTGCGCTGCGTGGCGTCAGTCGACCCGAGTTTCTCTACATGGTCGACGAGCCGACATGAGCATGGTCGGTTGGTGACACCGCCATCGCGACGGATCGCAAAGCCCATGAAGCGCAACGCCGCCATCCACGACGCCGAGGACGACCCGCGCAACGAGACGCTGATGATCTTCGTCGACGGCGCGATCGTGCCCAAGGCTGAGGCCAAGGTCTCGGTCTACGACGCGGGCTTCATGCTCGGTGACGGCGTCTGGGAAGGCTTGCGGCTGCACAACGGTCGGTTTGCCTTCCTCGCCGAGCATCTCGACCGCCTGTTCCAGGCGGCATTGGCGATCGACCTCGACATCGGCATGAGCCGGGCGGATCTCGCCGCGGCGCTTGAGCGGACGGCGGCGGCGAACGGCATGATGGACGACGCGCACGCGCGTCTGATGGTGACCCGCGGGATCAAGGCCCGACCGTTTCAGGACCCGCGACTCAGCCGCCAAGGTCCGACCGTCGTCATCATCATGGAGCACAGCCGGCCGAGCGTCGCGCGCGGCATCAACCTCTTCACCGTCCCGTTCTATCGTGGTCTCCCGGTCACTCAGGACCCAAAGCTCAACTCGCATTCGAAGCTCAACTGCATCCTCGCCGGCATCCACGCCCAGAAGGCAGGAGCCGACGAGGCGTTGATGCTGGATCCGCACGGTTTCGTGAACACCACCAACTCCTGCAATTTCTTTGTCGTTCGCCGCGGTGAGATTTGGACATCCACCGGTGATTATTGTATGAATGGGATAACGCGAGGTAAAGTGATTGAAGTTTGTCGCACCAATTCGCTTCCCATATTCGAACGTAACTTCTCGTTGGTCGAGACCTACGACGCCGACGAGGTGTTTCTCACCGGCAGCTTCGGCGGCCAGACGCCGGTAGCGAGCATCGACGGTCGCCCGATCGGCGACGGCGATGCAGGCCCGCTCACCCGTCGGATCCAGGAACTCTATCGCGCGCTCGTAGAGCACGACACGCGCCGATGACGATCACCATCGCGATGTGGTCCGGGCCGCGCAATCTCTCGACCGCGTTGATGCGCAGCTTCGAGAGCAGGCGCGACTCCCAGGTCTGGGACGAGCCGTTCTACGCTGCCTACCTCGCCGCTACCGGGCTCGAGCACCCGCTCCGAGCGGAGATCATCGCCTCATACGAGACCGACCCCGCCGTCGTCGCCGAGCGTTGCACGGCCGCACCGGCCGGCGGCGCTGCGCTCTTCTACCAGAAGCACATGACGCACCACATGCTCGACGGCTTCCCGCGGGACTGGCTCGAAGGCATGCGCAACGCCTTCCTGATCCGTCGGCCGGAAGCGGTGGTCGCGAGCTACGAGGTGAAGCGCCCGGACATGGCGGTCGCCGACCTTGGCTTTCCGCAGCAGAGCGAGCTATTCGCCCGCGTCGCCGATCGCCTGGGTCAGGCGCCGCCGGTGGTCGATGCGGATGCGATCCGCGCCGCGCCCGAGGTCACGCTGCGGCGGTTATGCATGGCACTTGGGATCGTCTTCGATCCGGCCATGCTGGCGTGGCCAGCCGGACCGCGGGCTAGTGACGGGATCTGGGCGGTGCACTGGTACGACGCGGTGGTATCGTCGACCGGCTTCGGTCCGCCGACGCCTGCGAAGCCTCTGACATCGGCGCAGGCGCGACTCGCCGAAGCGGCACGCCCGCACTACGACGCGCTCAACCGCTGGGCGCTGTGACGCCGGCTCGGCTCAGGGCTCGTAGGGCGGCAACGGCTCGGCTGTGCCGGCGGCCTGCGGCTGGCCGCCAGCCTTGGCGATCGCCGTGTCCAAGTCGGTCTGCGAGCAGAGCTCGAGAAGAACGGGGTCGCGTGGGCGGATTTCTTGGCTCTTCCAGTGCGTCCGGTCACGCACCGCCTGCACCGTCGTTTTGGTCGTGCCGAGCAGCTTGCAGATCTGCTGCTCGTTCAGCTCCGGGTGATGGCGCAGCAGCCAAGCGATCGCGTCGGGGCGATCTTGGCGCTTCGACAGCGGCGTGTAGCGGGCCTCACGCTTCTTGGGCGTCTTCACCTCGGCCTTCGATTTCTGCATGACCAGGCGCGTCGTGGGGTCGGCCTGGCAGCGCGCGACCTCCTCGCGCGACAGGATGCCGTTGCCGATCGGGTCGAGACCGCGGATGCCCTGGGCGACCTCGTCGTCGGCGATACCCTTCACCTCGAGGACGTGCAGCCCGCAGAAATCCGCGATCTGATCGAAGGTCAGGCTCGTGTTCTCAACGAGCCAGACCGCGGTCGCTTTCGGCATCAACGGCCGATCCATCGTCTACTCCAGTGTTCTCGGCAGGTCCCGCGTGCGGTCCGCCTATGTAGCGTTGCGCCGTCGTGATCACAACGGCCGGGCGGCCGATCAGCCCTTGCCCGCCCGGCGGCGGAGGTGGGCACGCAGCGGCATGGCGGCATCGGGCCGAACGTCTGCTGGCGCCCGCGCGACGTGGGTGGCGCCCGCCGGCACATCGCGCCCGACCCAACTGCCGGCGCCGATGAGCGCGCCGTCGCCGATCGTGACCGGTGCCACGAGCGTGCTGTTGGAGCCGACAAAGACATCGGCACCGATCGTCGTCCGCCATTTGGCGAAGCCGTCATAATTGCAGGTGATGGTGCCAGCGCCGATATTGCTGCCGCGACCGACCGTCGTGTCCCCGAGATAGGTCAAGTGGTTGGCC